>JADBYT010000013.1 GCA_020402865.1 Bacteroidota bacterium
AACGGCCAGCGGGGATTTTCTGCACTGGTCGTTTCGGCGGGCTCAACGGCCAGCGGGGCTTTCTGCACTGGTCGTTTCGGCGGGCTCAACGGCCAGAAAAGAGGCACCGGAATGTACAATGGCTATTTCACCTGAAACGTGCGCTCGTAGGGCACGCGGTTTACGATGGAGCGGCCGAGCGTCACTTCATCGGCATATTCCAGCTCGTCGCCGATGGCGATGCCGCGGGCGATGGTGCTGACGGGAATGTTGAAATCCTTGAGGCGGCGATAGATGTAGAAGTTGGTAGTATCGCCTTCCATGGTGGTGCTGAGCGCCATTACAATTTCGTGTACGGTGCCGCTTTGCACGCGCTCTACGAGCGAATCAATATGCAAATCGTTGGGGCCGATGCCGTCCATGGGTGAAATGATGCCGCCGAGCACGTGATAGACGCCGGTATATTGCTGTGTGTTTTCGATGGCCATTACATCGCGCACATCTTCCACCACGCAAATGAGGCCATGATCGCGTTTGGTATTGGCGCAGATGCTGCATTGATCGGTATCACTGATGTTGTGGCAGGTGCGGCAATACTTGAGTTCTTCGCGCAGGCGGATGAATGTGTTACCGAATTTGCGCACGGCCTCTGTATCCTGCCGGAGCAGATGCAACACATAACGCAGCGCCGTTTTGCGCCCCACGCCCGGCAAGGAGGCCAATGCCTCTACCGCTTCTTCCACCAGCTTCGACGGGTAATTGATCATGACGTGTAAAGATAAGACATACCCGTTTAGCGGCACGTGCCAAAGATCATGAGTTCTGAACAGCCGGGCTGTGAATTGCGGGCTTAGCGTGCATGTTTACGGCGATGCCGAGAACACAGGCAAAGGCGCAGCTGCGTGAGGGATGGAGGCGGCAGCTTTTGTGGCGCACGGCGATGTGATGCCATAGCGAGGAGGCGGTAGCCCCCGCAGCATGAGCAGCACACGCCGGGCGGCGCAAAACTATAGCCGACAGCCCGGTGCTGTTTGCGGTGCACATTGCCTTTGATGCAGCATGCAAACAGCACACGCCCCCCATCCCCGCAACAGCGCGATGCTCGCGCTGCGCGACCCAATCCCGCGCTGCGCGACCCAATCCCGCGCTGCGCGACAAAATCCCGCGCTGCGCGACCCAATCCCGCGCTGCGTTAAGCAGCCGCCGCATCAGCACGATACTCGCGCAGCAGTACCTACGCTCCGGTAACTATGAAGGAATTCCTGCTCTGTCACATCAAGCAGAGCTCTGTCACATCGAGCCCCCGCAAACGTTGCGGGAGGAGATGTGTCAGAGCTTCCCCAGCAACAATTTAAGATGCGCCGCATCTTCCACTTCGGCCACCGGCGAAAGCTCAAGTTGCGCGCGCACAGCATTGAGCGCATGCGTATCGGGCAATGCCGTGCTGTGCGAAGTGGCGCGCCAAAGCAACGCCGTTTTAAGCACATTGGCTTTGGCACGAAACGTAAACGCCGCACCGCGCCCGGGATGGATGTGGATGTAACGCTCATACGTATCGCCCGGACGAAGCACCCAGCGCGATTTATCGGTGAGCGTAAGCTCGCGGTAGCCGGCGGTGCCAATCCACGCCATAAATTCGGGCCGGCCGAAATGGCCTGCTGCAGTGAGCTGCGACTGAATTCCGGCTGCAATTTCGGAAGGTGAAAATTGCCCTTCATACACATCCATTACCGATGTGCCCAGCTGCAGGAGTTCGTGGAGCTGCGCCGCGGCATTGGTGAACTGTGCAATCCACGCACGCTGCACCTGCACATGATGCTTGAGCGCATTGTAGCGAAACGGAACAGGAACAGACTCGCTCATATTCAGGACAATTCAGTAAGGCGGATGAAACGCTGACCCAGCCAGCGGTCGAGATCCTTTTCGTTTTGAATAATACGCATTACGAGCGGTTCATCGTCGGGATTGGGATATTCGAGCTGAAGTGTATTGTCCATTCGCAACTCATACCGCATGGTGGAAATGGCAGCCTGCAAACGCTGAAGCGCACCTGCATCGTTGCGGGTGAAGGCCTGACGGTAATCATCTTCGAGCTGTGCAAGGTCTTTGCGGACGGGTGTTGCCATACTGCGCTAAGGTCGGGAATTCTCTTAGAAACTGTCCAAATTTTATCCTTCGGTTTTGTTATGGCCCATTTTCCTTCATACTTCGTTGGTCTTTTTGCCCGTATCTATCTCCGATATGGGCTGCAAAAACCGCCTCGTCTGAAGAAAAATGGACGCATAACAAAATTCAAAAACAAAATTTGGACAGTTTCTAAAACAAAAACAAAATTTGTGTGGGTTAAGACCTGCGAGGTCTTTGAGACCTCGCAGGTCTGGCTGTAGTATAATTTTGTTTTTGTTTTACGGCAAGTGATTAATTTTAGCTGATGGATGTATGCAACAATAACCCCAACAGCCGCCGCTGGTGTGAAATGATGCAAAGGAATTGCAGCGATGATTACAACAATGCAGATACACCGATTTATATCAGCTATAAGTTCAATGAGTTTGGATTGAAAATAATGGATGGCGGCTCATCCTACATTCTGATAAGTCATTGTCCGTTTTGCGGGACAAAGTTGCCGGAATCGTTGCGGGATAAATGGTATGCTGAAATGGATAAACGTGGAATTGATACGTGGGCGGATGAGATACCGGAGGCGTATAAGACGGATGCGTGGTACCGCAATGAAGCAGAATAATTTTTGGTTTATTAAAATTGGTTTATTAATTTATCAGATCTTAATCGTTGTGTTGGAATTTATTTCAGCTCAAAGGTTGTTTTGATAGAAGAATTAACATGAAGGCTGTTTATCCCAATTGACGAATTTTCTATCTGTTGAATTTTATTCAACGAAATTTTCATGATGAAGAAATATAGTTTGCTGGCTTTTTTGCTATTTATTGGGTTTGAAGTTAAAGCCATTGGTGATACTGTTATTGCAGTTATTTCTCATCAACAATTTAAACGACACATTATAGATGAAATAGGCGGTATTTCTAATTTTTATTTAAAGGGAGATACTTTAGTTTGGGGGCAAAAAATTTACTTAGCACCTCGTGACACCGGCTTAGTTCGCAGAACAGAATTATTTCACAAGTCTTGTTTTGGTAAATATTTTATTTTTAAAACACGCTCTGGAATTAAAGTAGCAGAAGGGCGCTGGTTTATAGAGTCATTTATTGGTCCGTTTAAAGCATATCATAAAAACGGTAAAATTAAAGAAGAGGGCACTTTTAGCGCTGACACTGCGCGTAAACCGATTGGTATTTGGCATTACTATTCGAGAAAAGGTGTAAGGTACAAATCGGTTAATTTTTCAAGTGTAAATACGTTCTCGAAGTATAATCGATCTTTTGTCAATCGCGCTTTTGAGACAAGTAATAAAAATCTGTGCTACTTCACTCACATTGATATAAAACTTTTTTTAACCAGAGAGGCATTCCCTGTTTTCATCATTTCTCCCGATCTTCGCCCCACACTGCAATGGCCACCGATTTCCCGATACACGATATACTGCCCGAAGTACTTGAGGCTTTGGAGAAACACCGCACCGTAATTTTGCAGGCACCTCCGGGCGCAGGAAAAAGTACGGTGCTGCCACTGCATTTACTGAAAGCCGACTGGTTAGGCACACAGAAAATACTGATGCTTGAACCGCGCCGCCTTGCTGCGCGCGGCGTGGCGCAGCGGCTTGCGGCACAGCTTGATGAACATGTGGGTGAGACGGTTGGCTTTCGGGTGCGGTTTGAAAATCAGGTGTCGGCGCGGACGCAGTTGGAGGTGCTTACCGAAGGAATTTTAACGCGAAGGCTGCAAACCGATTCATCGCTTGAGGGTGTGGGGCTGGTGATTTTTGATGAATTTCACGAGCGGAGTCTGCATGCCGATCTGGCACTGGCTTTGTGCCGCGAGGTGCAGGATGTGCTGCGCGATGATTTGCGCATACTTATTATGTCGGCCACGCTGGATGCGGCTTCGCTTTCGGGGCTGCTGGGTAATGCGCCGGTGCTTACGAGCGAAGGCCGGCAGTATCCGGTGGCGCTGCACTACCGTGCGCCCGACGTGGATGCGCGCCTGCACGAGGCCATGGCCGATGCGGTGCGTAAAGCGGTGCGTGAATTTGAAGGCGATGTGCTGGCCTTTTTGCCCGGCACGGCAGAGATACACCGCACACAGGAAATACTGGAGCGCACGCTGCCGGATTTTCGCATTTATCCGCTTTACGGCGATTTGCCCCTGCGCGAACAACAGGAAGCACTGTTGCCCGATGCACACGGGCAACGCAAAATTGTGCTGGCCACTTCTATTGCCGAAACCAGTTTGACCATAGAAGGCATAGGCATTGTGGTGGACAGCGGCTATGCACGTGTGCCTAAGTTTGATGTGCGCAGCGGCTTAACCCGTCTTGAAACGGTGCGTGTAACCATTGATGCCGCCGACCAGCGCGCCGGCCGTGCAGGCCGTTTGGGTCCGGGCGTGGCGGTGCGGCTGTGGAGCGAAACCACCCAGCGCGGACTTACCAAACAACGCGTGCCCGAATTGCTGGAAGCCGATCTGGCACCGCTTATGCTTGAACTGGCGCAATGGGGCGTGAGCAATGTAAACGACCTGAGCTGGCTTACACCGCCGCCGGCTGCCGCTGTGAAACAGGCTGTGGATTTGCTGGTGCAGCTGGATGCGCTTGATGAGCAGCACAAGATTACGCCGCGCGGCAAAGAAATGCTGCGTATGCCGGCGCATCCGCGCATTGCGCATTTGCTGCTTGAAAGTGTGCCGCAAAAGCAGGAAGCACTGGCCGCCGATGTGGCTGCACTGCTGGAAGAACGCGACCCTTTTCAGCGCGGCGCCGAAAGCCAGGCCGATCTTGTGCTGCGTGTGGAGGCCTTGCGGCGGTGGCGAAATAAAGATTACGTGCAGGCCGAGCGTGCGCGTCTTGAACGTATTGAAAAACTGGCGCAGCAATGGCGCAAGCTGCTGGGCGTGAAAGCAGAAAACGAATTGCCTGCGCACACGGCTGTGGGGCTGCTGCTTGCGGCGGCTTACCCGGAACGCATTGCACGGCGTTTGGAGCAGAACGGACGTTACCGGCTGGCAAACGGACGCACGGCACGCGTGCAGCAAAACGATCCGCTGGGCGATGAAGAATGGCTGGCGGTGGCGCACCTTGATGCAGGCAGCAGCGGTGAAGGAAAAATTTTTCTGGCCGCTCCGCTTGATCCGGCCGATGTGCTGCACACCGCAAAGCCACGCCGCAATGTAAGCTGGGATGCACAGAAAGGCGAACTGGTGGCCCGCACCGAAATGCGCATTGGCGAAATGGTGGCCGCCAGTACACCGCTGAAAGACATTACCGATGATGAACGGCAGCGCATTCTGCTTGAAGTGGTGCGCAGCGAAGGCCAGCGCCTGTTTAACTGGAATGAAGCCATTGAACAATGGCAGGCGCGGGTAATGTGTGTGCGCAAATGGAGAAGTGATGATGAATGGCCCGATGTAAGCACGGATGCTTTGCTGCAAAGTGCCGGAGAATGGCTGCTGCCGTGGCTTACACAAATTCGCCGCCGCGACGATTTTAAACGTGTGGAGCTGTTGCCGCTTTTGCAAAACAGGCTCCCGTGGGAATTGCAGCAGCAGCTCGACAAACTTGCGCCCGAAAAAATTACCGTGCCCAGCGGTTCGCAAATTGCACTCACCTACGCGCCCGATGGCAGTGCACCCGTGCTGGCAGTACGACTGCAGGAACTTTTTGGCCTGCCCGAAACACCCGCCATAAACGAAGGCCGCACGCGGGTAATGATTCACCTGCTTTCGCCCGCCTACCGGCCTGTGCAGGTAACGCAGGATTTGCGCAGCTTCTGGCAAAATACGTATCAGGAAGTACGCAAAGAACTGCGCATACGCTATCCCAAACACCACTGGCCCGAAGATCCGTGGACGGCAGAAGCGGTGAGGGGCGTGAAACGGAAGCCGCAGTAAACAGCACTTGCATGTTACTTATTTCGTGTTGATCGTTATAGTGATATGCGCACACACCTTATTATTCTATTCTTGCTGTTTACCGCTGGACGCATTAAAGCGGATACACTAACGCTGTATCTCGAGTTCAGTCTTGAAAGCAACGAGCGGCTTGTAATTATGTCCGAAACAAAATGCCTTTATCAGTCGCGTGAGAAGGTGAGTTACCTGTTTGATAGTGTGAAATTGTTTGTGGATTCAGTAAACGGGGCAGACAGGTTGCAGATTTATATTGTACGTAACCGGCTTTTGGGTGGAAAATGGGAGCCGGTGCATTACAACATCCAATCCTTAAAGGAATTTAAACATGTGTTGCTATTTCAACGCACGTACCGTAAACGTGTGCATGTAGCTGCGACTTACTATTTAAGGGAACCGTTGAAAGAAGGTATTTCCATTCATTGCGGTTACCGTCGTTTCTGGTTTTTCCGCAAGATGATTCACCGTATTCGTTTCTGGTTAGAAACGTAAAAAAATAAATCCCGGACAAATTGAGCCCGGGATTTAATTACTGCGGTATTATCCGTTTGAGGCGTCGATGAGCAAACCGGTTTTGGCCTGAGTAACGGTAATGGTGTTGTTTGTGTTAAACAAATCATCCACAAATCCGCCACGGCTGATCACCTGCCAGTTGCCTTCGAGCAGGCTGGTGCCATCGGTTTTAGAAGAGGCCGTCATGCCGTTCATAAACGGATTCTGGTCGTTACCATAAGTTACTGTCTGCGACTGTCCGGCAGGGATTTCAAACATTACGGGCGGGCCCGACTGTTGAGGATTTGAGCCGATGCGCGGTGTGATTGAGCCGACCAGCAGTGAGCTGGTTTTGTTTACGATGTTTTTAATTCCTGACATGGGTTTTAATTTTTAAAGTGGATAAAATTGATTTAATTCAATAAAATACATCCGGTGATATTCACAATTGCGCTGCGGATACTGCTCATTGAACAGTACAAATAGAGTAAAAGAAGAAAGGAAAAAACAGCGCGGAAAGACGCAATTTCAATTTGCGTAGTTTTGCGCAAAGGCTGTTGAAAACCCGAATGTCTTTTTCGGTCAGCTTAATGTGCGGAAGGAGAAGCGGGAAATGAACGGGATGTATTTTCTTAGTGTACTCATTTCAATACGCTCTTCAAGCTCTCCAAGCTGCTGCAGCACATTGTTAAGCGCTTTATTTTCGCGCACGGCATTAATGTAGCCGGTATCACTTACAAATTCGCTGAATGTTTCTTTTGGCGATGATGCCAGCATTTGGAAAAGTGCGGGAGCCACCTGATTACAACCGGTAACCACAGCCAGCAACAGCATTATAGCCAAATGATCGGCGTGGGTGGTGATGGAATATTCAGGCACATCGCTGTGTACGCGGATGAGGCGATAGATGTTTACAAAGCGTTTAATGGTTCGCGGCGTGTTGCCAAGCAGGTTTGAAATGCTGTGTATGAATTCGATTTCCTGAGCCGTAATTTCCAGCTGATTTCGTACGGTGACGGCTGGTACAAGCTGGTTGGTTTCTTCGGTGAGGCTGGATGAGGCAGATTCTGATTTATTGGTGATGATAATTTCTTCTGTGGTTTCTGTTTGATTGGGAATGGGAGAGACGGGATCGTTTACTTCGATTTTGGGTTGTTCGGTTAAAGCGATTGTTTCATATGCCGGTGAAATGTCGGTTAGTACTGTATTTTCGGCTTTTATAGTTTTTTTATCAAGCACTTGGGTAAGATAGCTTTCAAGAAGTTTTTTCCGGCTACCATCGTTAAGCGGTTTAAGTGTAAACGGAATCTGGAAAATCTTTTCGAGATAGTCGAAAGCGGTTGCACGCTCGCTTGTGGTATCGGTTTCTTCGCGCAGCAGCTGGGAGTTTTCGTTGAGCAGCGCATATTTTACCCAGCGAGCATCCACACCCACCACTACCACAAACAGTTTAAACGAAAGCAGCAGGTGAATGGCTTCGAGTACCTGCTTCACGCGGTCGGGCGGGCAGCGGTCGAGATCGTCGATATAGAGCACAATGCGTTGGATGCCGGGCAGTGCGGCAAATTTTTCCTCTTCTTTTGCATCAGGCACGTAACTCAGGTTTTGCGAAAGCAGGTCGCTGAGTTTTTGAAGGTCGTTGCGGATAAGCGAAATGAGGCCGAGGTGCTGGTTGTAGTCTGACGACTGGCTGCGTTTATTGATGAAGTCGGTAAGCTGTTTGCGCGGATTGTAATTGTCTATGGCCAGTTCGAGTTCTTTCTTGCGTTGTTCGGCTTCGGCCTTTTGTTGTTCAATGCGTTGCTGTTCGGCTTTGAGGCGGTCAATTTCTAACTGCACTTTTATTTCTGATTCGGCCAGCTCCCTGCGCTTTTGTTCAATGAGTGCGTCAACTTTATTGCGTGCCTCTTCAATCTTGTCGAGCCGCTGGTTGAGGCGTCGCAACAGCGGTGTTCCCCAGGCCACAATTCCTAAGCAAACAGAAGTGAATGTGGCCACATACCCTTTCAAACCGGTAAGAAAGAGTTTTATCTGACCGTGCACTCCATCTCCGTAACGCAGATAAAGCACAACAAACACAGGCAAAAGCACAAACAACGACCACAGCAATTTCTGTTGCCAGCTGCTGTTTACAAACCTGTTCAACAGATAGGCAAAACGTCCGCGCGTTTTTCGGATTTCATTCAGAAAATTGTTCAGACTCCTTGCCGCCAGCTGTGCTTTTTCGAGGCCCAGTTCTTTTGAGAGTTCCGCAAGCTGATCTTCAATTTGCTTGCGCTGAGTTTCATCTATTGCATTCCAGATGTCGGCCGGTTTGAGGTTGGCAAGTTCCTGTGCCTTTTTATCATTGGTGGCCTGGAGTTCAGCGAGTTTTGTTTCGTATGCAGAAATATCTGCTGCAAGCTGTTTGAGTTGTGCATGCTGCCGTGCAATTTCGGCTCCGGCCAGTTGAAACTGTTCGAGCAATATGGCTTTTTCATCGCGCTGTTTCGGGGCAATTTTCTCATTCAGCTTCTCAAAAATGGTCACCATGAAATTTGCCCAGAGGTTGGCATCGGAATAATGCCAGGCATTGAACTCAATCTGCACAATTTCCTTGCAAAACCCGTTTGGCGCGGCTGCTTTAGCGGCTGCGTCTTCGTATTCGCTTATTTTTTTACTCAGCAGCTTCATAAAGAAGCTTTTCCCCGAACCCCAGTGCCCGAAAAGGCCGATGGAAAGCGGCGGATTGAGTTTTTCATACGCAATTAGTGCCGCCAGCGCATCCACATCGGGCGTAATGTTAAGCTGGTCGGTGTGGTTGTCGATGCTGTCGGAATGATAGCCGGCGAAGAGGAGGGATTTTTCGGGCTGGATGGGTTCGTAGTCCCAGAGCGGGCGGTTTTCGTGGCGAAGCAGGAGTTCGGAAAGTATTATTCCGGTATTTTGAGGATTGCTGCATTTTATTCCTGCAGCTTCAATCCATTCAATAATGTCGGTATCAAAAGTTTGATCGTTGTATGGCTTTTGCAAAAGATGAATACTGATTCTTGATTTTTGCTGCGTCCACTGCAACAATGTTGATTCGGCCGGATTGCTGAGGTATTCCCAAAACACCGGATAAAACGGATTGGAGACAGAAGACGTTTTTACCGTTGCCAGCTTTTCGAGTATGAAGAACGTAAAGTCTTCCATCGAAAACAGATCAGGATCGGTTGATTCTATTTTTCTGTTTGTGACCGAAAAAATGAGTCTGAATATTTCCAGTGTGGATGTACATAAATTCTGAATGGAGGTTAGCAATGCAATATCTTCCCTGCTCATATCAGGCATAAGCAGTTTATCAGTACCCGAATTGCGTCTGATGAACTCATTCAGCGTAACATCAGCTTTCCGAAATTCATTTAACAGTGCTTCAACATCAACCTTTGCTTTTTCGGCTTCAGGTGCAGTTTTCTTTAACGTGCGCGATTTTTTCTGGTTAAACGTTTGAAGTTCGAGGAAATAAGTTTCGGCACGTTCAAATATGTATTCATCAATCTGGCTAAGCATTAAAAGCCCTGTATCATTTTTCAGGCTTTCTAAAATCTGTTCAGCGGGCGAAATGTCTTTATTCATAGCAGTAGGGGAAATAGAAAAGCCAAGTTACCGAACTGTGCGGGAAGATGGATTGTGCGGTGGAAACTTTTTGGTGGTTTGTCGCGTCTCGACTCTGCTCCGTAACAAAGGCATTTTTGTTTTTGGTTAATTTATTTAATTCACTCTGCCTTCGATCCCCGCAGAAATTGCGGGGACTCAGGCTTCGGGGAGAATAATGCCACCGGTGGCTGAGCTTGTCGAAGCCACCGGTGTACTTTGCCTTTATGAAGCATTCTCGTTTTAAAGTCAGGAATGAATAAAACGAGCAATGAACCAGTTGTATAATAAGTAATATGTCCCTGTCATCCCGAGCGGAGTCGAGGGAGACAGGGGCAAAAAGCAAAAACACCTTCGTTTGAAAAGCGAAGGTGTTTCAGTGCTCCCGCTGGGGCTTCCCGACAAAAATGTCGGGACCCCAGCGGGAGCATACAACAAAAAAAGCCTTCGCATTGCGAAGGCTTTACTTTCAGTGATCCCGCGGGGGCGCGAACCCAGGACCCCAACATTAAAAGTGTTGTGCTCTACCAGCTGAGCTACGGAATCCTTTGCGTAAAACGGAAGTATTACCGTTTTGCGGGTGCAAATATACGGGCATTTTTACATTCACCAAATCGAAAATGCATTTTTTTTAACATTGCGCAGTTTTCGGTTGTTCATAACTCGTTTTTGTCAATTACACGGGAACGAATTTTGAGTATTGGCGGGCATTCTGGGTAATTTGATGTACTTTCACGGAAACGAAAGAAAGTTGTATGAAATCGTTTGATATTCGTTTGCAGGAAGGTTTTGGCGGACTAAAATTTGGTTCTTCGGTAGAAGAGGCAGAACAATGTTTTGGTGTGCCAGATGAAACCGATGTGCTTGAAGGCCCCGACGGGTCGGAGGCTTTGGTGTGGCATTACCTGGAGCACGGCTTTTCATTGTTTTTCGATCGTGCCGGGCGCGATGTGTTTTCAACGGTGGAGCTTGATAAACAAACCAATCCGTTGCTTTGGGAGAAAAATTTGTTTGAGCTGGATGAAAAGGCGCTCAAGGCGCTTTTCAAGGCAAACGGATTTACGGAAATTGATGAAGAACGCCACACCTGGGGCGAAAAACGAATTACCTTTGACGAGGCCCAGATTGATTTCTATTTCGAAAACGGGCGGATGATTTCAATTAATTTTGGTGTAATGTTAACATCCGAAGAATTGAAACTATTTTCCAACTAATATTGCAGTCTGTACTGAATACATTTTTCTATGCGCATATTTCTGATCGGCTACATGGGTAGCGGCAAAAGTTCAATCGGTCCTGCGGTGGCGCAGGAGCTCGGTTTACGTTTCGTGGATCTCGATAAAGCAATCGAGGAGCGTTTCGGCAAAGACATTACAACTATTTTCCAGGGTGAGGGCGAAGCGCACTTCCGCGAACTCGAACAGCAAATGCTGCACGAATGGCTCGAACAGGATGATTATGTAATGGCCACCGGCGGCGGCACCCCCTGCCACGCCGACAATATGGATCGTATGTGCGATGCCGGTATTACCATTTACCTGAAACTGAGCACCGAAACACTTTACGACCGCCTCAAGCTTGATCTCGCCAACCGTCCGCTCCTGCAGGGCCGTGCTGATCATGAGCTTTTCAACTACATACACGACACCCTGCTCGAACGCGAGCCCTATTACCTTGATTCGCAGTATCGCGTAAAAGCGAAAGACCTGAAAGCCTCAGAACTGGCCGAGTTTATCCGCCTTTTTGAGCTTAAGCAGGAAGAGCCTGAGGTATCGGAAGAAGAGCAGGCCGAAGAAAACTAATCGTTTTGCATACAAAATGCGAAGCCCGAAACATACTGTATGTTTCGGGCTTTGCTGTATGGTTACTTTACAATCAGTTCAGATATACAGTGGCGTCGCCGTTTTCGTGAAAATCAACCTGCACATGTTCGAGCAGGGTGGTGGCCAGTGAAAGCCCTACGAAATTGGTCTTTACCGGAAACCGGTTGTGATCGCGGTCAACCAGCACAAGGGTAAAAATATTGCGCACCGTATGGTCGAGGAAGGGTTTTACGCCATACATCAGCGTGCGGCCGGAGTTCGATACATCGTCCACCACAATAACCGTTTTCCCGTTCAGCTCGGCAGCAGAAAGGGCGAGGTGGGGTGTGGCAGAAAGCGGCGCTTCCTTATTAATAGGCAGTTCAATAAGGCGGATGCGTATTTCGGAGATACTTTCGATGGTGGTTTTGAGGCGTTGGGCCAGTTTGTAGCCGCTGGAAGGAATGCCGGCCATGATAATTTCGGTTTCGCCGAAACACTGTTCGGCCACCTGCCAGGCTAAGCGGTTGATGCGCTGCTGCACCTGTTTGCTGTTCATGAGCAGCTTCTGGGTGGTTTCCATGCGGTAAAGTTGGGAAAAATAGGCCATCAAAAACTCATTTCCCCTACCTTTTTTGAACATCATAAACCCAAAAAAAACGCTACTTTTGGCTTTCCGAAAACAACCAGCATATTTGTGAAACTCTCCAAAGAAGTAAAGGCCGGTATTGTCGTAGTGGTAGCACTTGCGCTGCTCATTTACGGCTTCAATTTCCTCAAGGGCCGCGATATTTTTTCCACCAGCCTCGATTTATATGCACGTTACAAACACATTGACGGATTAACAGCCAACAATACGGTTCAGATTAACGGGTTTAAAATCGGTACGGTGCGTGATATTCAGCTCGATCCGGCCAGCAACGAGCTGATTGTTCATTTTATTGTGACCGATAACGACGTAAAAATTACCAAGGGCTCGTCGGCTAAAATTTTCAGCGACGGATTGCTGGGTAACAAATCGCTGGCAATATCCATTAAGCCGGGTGCGCCCGAAGTGGAAGACGGCGATACGCTGGTGGGCGATGTGGAAGGTTCGCTGAAAGATGCGGTAAACGAACAGATTCTGCCGCTCAAGGCCAAGATTGAAGAGCTTGTTGGCTCCGTTGATTCGGTAGTGACCGTGTTTCAGACTGTGCTCAACAAAGAAGCCCGCGAAGACCTGATTGCCAGCTTTACCAGCATACGCAACACGCTGCATAATTTCGAGCATACTTCAAAAACGCTTGATACAATGGTGACTGCCGAACGCAAAACGTTTTCGCAGATTATGGCCAATATTGCTTCCATTACCACCAACCTTGCTGCCAACAACGAGCCGCTTACCAAAGCCATTAATAACTTTGCCAACATCAGTGATACGCTGGCCAAAGCCAACCTGAAAGGCACCATTGAAAATGCCAATGCCTCGCTCATGCGTGTGTCGGAAGTAATGGATAAAATTAACCGGGGCGAAGGCACACTTGGTTTGCTGGTGAACGATAAAAAGCTTTACAACGATCTCGATCAGGCCACCAAAGACCTGGATGCGCTGGTGGTGGATCTGAAAAAATATCCCGGACGCTACCTTTCTATTTTCCGCAAGAAAGACCGTCCGCCCCGCAAACAAAACACACCTAACTGATGCGGCCGCGTGCCGTGAACTGTGAAGAAGAACTGAAGTAGAAAAGGAATAAATACCCTGTGACAAATGGCTTACATTGACAATATTCTGTTTGCGCTTCTGCTGGCTGCAGGCACAGTATTATTTGTGCGCAATGTGCGCAAAGTGCGCCGCAACATCCTCCTTGGCCGCGAAGTAAACCGCACCGACAACAAAGCCGAACGCTGGCGCACCATGATCCGCGTGGCGCTGGGGCAGTCGAAAATGACTACACGGCCGGTGGCAGCCATCATGCACCTTTTTGTGTATGTAGGCTTTGTGATCATTAACATTGAGGTGGTGGAAATCATTATTGATGGTTTGTTTGGCACGCACCGCATACTTGGTTTTCTCGGACCGCTGTATTCGTTTCTGATTGCGTCTTTTGAAATACTGGCATTTCTGGTTGTGCTGGGCTGCGTGGTGTTTCTGGTGCGCCGCAATGTGCTCAAGCTCAAACGCTTTATGAGCAACGACCTGAACGGCTGGCCGCGCTCGGATGCGAATTACATTCTGATTACCGAAATCCTGCTCATGTCGGCCTTCTTTATGATGAATGCGGCCGATTTGCGATTGCAGCAACTCAACTTTGATCATTACACCGTAATGCCCGAAGGCGCATTCCCCATCAGTTCGCTGCTGGCGGGCTTGTATGGCAGCGCATCGCCCGAGGCGCTGGTAATGGCCGAGCGTTTCTGCTGGTGGTTTCACATTATCGGTATTCTGGCTTTCCTCAACTACCTGCCTTATTCAAAGCACTTCCACATTCTGCTGGCATTCCCCAATACATTCTTCTCCAACCTGCGCGCAAAAGGTGCTTTTACCAACCCGGAGAATGTAATGGTGGAAGTGAAAGCCATTCTCGACCCGTCGTTTACACCGCCGCCGCCGCCCGAAACACCACAACGCTTCGGAGCGAAAGATGTGCAGGATCTGACCTGGAAGCAATTGCTGGATGCTTACACCTGCACCGAGTGCGGACGCTGCACATCGGCCTGTCCGGCAAACAACACCGGCAAACTGCTTTCGCCGCGAAAAATTATGATGGACACCCGCGACCGCGTTACGGAAGTGGGCGCTCACATGGACAAAAACAACGGCGTATTTACCGACGACGGTAAGGCGCTGCTGGGCGATTACATTACCGCTGAAGAACTCTGGGCCTGCACCTCGTGCAATGCCTGTGTGCAGGAATGCCCTGTAAACATTGATCCGCTTTCAATCATTATTGATCTGCGCCGTTATCTTGTAATGGAGCAGAGTGCAGCGCCCAACGAACTGAACATGATGTTTACCAACATCGAAAACAACGGTGCTCCGTGGCAGTTTTCGCCGGCCGACCGGTTGAACTGGGCTACTGAAGCATAATTTAACGCATTGTTGAAAATGGGAACCATTTATCCGCTGGTGGAAGCAGAAGAAAACGGCAAAAAAATAAGTCCGCAGCTTCCTGAAAATATCAAAAATTTCCTCATCGACATTGATGGTACGGTTTGCGAAGACATACCCAATGAAGAACCCTGGCGCATGCATGATGCCGCTGTTTTTCCGGATGCGCTTGTAACCGTAAACAAATGGTATGAAGAAGGCCACGTGATTACCTTCTTTACCTCACGTCTTGAAGAACACCGTGAAGTAACTGAAGAATGGCTGCTGAAAAACGGTTTCCGTTTTCACGGACTGATAATGGGTAAGCCGCGCGGAGGAAATTATCACTGGATCGACAATCACATTGTGCGCGCCACACGCTATGAAGGTAAGTTCACGGATCTTACTGAGCGAGAAGTAACCATTCAGGTATTCGAAAAATAAAACAACATGGCAAACGAACCGCTGCATGTGCCCACCATGGCCGATTTCGCGGCCCGGGGCGAAACTCCGGAAATTCTGTTCTGGGTAGGCTGCGCCGGAAGTTTCGACGACCGCGCCCGTAAAATTACCAAAGCCATTGTACGCATTCTGAACCATGTGGGGATGAAGTTTGCCGTGCTGGGTACCGAAGAATCCTGCACGGGCGATCCGGCTAAACGCGCCGGAAACGAGTTTCTGTTTCAGATACAGGCCATGAACAACATTACGGTGCTCAACGGTTATGGCGTAACCAAAATTGTAACCGGTTGCCCGCACTGTTTCAACACCATTAAAAACGAATATCCTGAGCTGGGCGGCACTTACGAAGTGATTCACCACACACAGCTGGTGCAGCAACTTATAGACAGTGGCAAGCTGAAAGTGCAGGGCGGCGAGTTTAAAGGCAAGAAAATTACCTTTCACGATCCCTGCTACCTGGGCCGCGCCAATGGCGAATACGAAGCACCACGCCGCGTAATTGAAAAACTGGATGCCGCGCTGAGCGAAATGAAACGCAGCCGCGCAAATGGTTTTTGCTGCGGTGCCGGAGGGGCACAAATGTTTAAGGAAGCCGAAAAAGGCAACAAGGAAGTAAACGTGGAACGCAGCGAGGAAGCACTGGAACTCCAGCCCGATGTGATTGCCGTAGGCTGCCCGTTTTGCATGACCATGATGACTGACGGTGTGAAGCACTTTAATAAGGAAGATAAAACCAAAGTGCTGGATGTGGCTGAGCTGATTGCACAGGCGAATGACCTTTAATTGCGGCAAGCCATCAAACTGAATACTCATGAATCATTTAAACGATATGCCGCAGCACAGCCGTATCTGGATTTACCAGGCGGCGCGGGAACTGAGTGTGGTGGAGATTGCGGAGACGATGACAAAGTCAGCCGCATTTCTGGCTGAGTGGACATCGCACGGAAGCAAGATGAAGGCGGCGGTTGACGTGATGCACAAGCGGTTTATTATTGTGGCGGTTGATGAGCAGGCGGCTGCGGCAAGCGGTTGCGGTATTGACAAATCGGTGCGGTTTATGCAGGAACTGGAAAAGCAGCTCGGCGTGGCTTTGTTTGATCGGATGCAGGTGGCTTACCAGAACGCGCAGGGCGAAATTGCGGCTGCGAAGATGGCCGAGTTTGAGCAGCTTGCCGCCGAAGGCCGTGTGAATGCCAATACACTTGTGTTTAACAACATGATTCAGACGCTGTCTGAACTGCACGCAGGCTGGCTGGTGCCAGCACACGCAAGCTGGCATGCGCGACTGATTCCGGCGTTGTGAACTTGTGTATTATGCGGTGAAAAGGATTGATTTTTTGAAACACGTGACGATTTGATTAAATAGCCCCGGGCGCAGCGGCACCCCGCAGTTGCAGTATGTACTTTTTGTAGTAACTACGAGGAGTATAGCGGAGCACGGGAGCGGACGGTATTTTAATGCACCTTACTTTCGCTCCGGTAAACAGTGATTTCCCCGGCTGTTTTCAAACTTTTAAGGCATGCGTTTGTTGTGTTTGCATTAACTTACAGCGCAATGCTTACACTTACACAACGCCGCATATTGCTGCTCACCACCTTTGTATGGGTGGTAGCCTATCTTTTTATCCCGATCCGCAACGATGCGGTGAGCAGTGTGTACGAAGGCATATCGCCTGAAACGCTTAAACTGCGTGCTGAAATTTCAGACAACTACAGCTCGTTGCTCAATTTTAACGGGCATCCGGCGGGTATAGCGGGGATTATTTTTTTTCTGATGATGCCGTTTTTTTTGGTGTGGGAATCTTTCAGCATTATGCGTCCGTTTGCTATTCCGGTGCGTGCATTTTTGCAGTTGCAGGCGCTGCTGCTTTTTCTGGGTGCTCCCTATACTTTTTATATGATTACCTACCAGCACGGCGTATTCAGGGATACGGCGCATGAAACCGGCATGGCCTGGGGCGGCTGGCTGCTGTGTGTGCAGAATGTGTTGCTGGCTGTGTATTTGTTTTGGGTGCTGGCTGTGCCCGAAGGAAAGGCCGCCCGCTTTTATAACGAACGGCCTCTGGAACTGCCTGCGTAACGCACTAACTACTGCGCCAGCACATCGACCTGATTAATTCCGATCAGATTTACATTGAAATGCTTTACGATGAGATTCATGAGCGGATCGTTTTCAATTTTTTTAATGATACGCTCCGTCTGAATTTCGTCGTAACCCATAACCAGCTGATCGGTAAGATGCAGATGTTTTACGGCGTAGAAAAATCCGCAAATTACATACGGCCCGAACGGCGTAAGCGGCAAATCGAAATTGCTGCCGGTGATGTTGAATAAGAGGTTGGGCATGTAGCCGCTTGTATGCAGTTCAATGCCTTTCATGCCCAAGTAAAAACGTGCAGCTGCCGTGCGCGACGACATGCGCGGGTCAGACATGCAGAGCAGGCCGGCAAGCGGTTTTTGTTTTTCGGCCTGATGGAAAAGAATTTCCTTGCTCATGCGTTCGCCGCCGGCGTGTTTGCGGATAAACTCCTGCACTTCGTCCCAGAAAGGCACGGCCGGATCGCCACCATCTACACGGATAAGCGAGTGAATGGAATAATCCTGAATACCGGCCGTGATGGCAATATCGAGCGTTTTTAAATCGGCATCGTTTTTTATGGCGCGTTCGAGTATGGTGCGCTGGTTACGCGGATGTGTACGCAGCAGGTCGATGCTTTTGATCCAGTCGCCCGCCAGATAACCATCGTGGTTGTAAACCATGCGCAGCAGTGTGCGTATGTCTTCATACTCATTTACATGAAGTGTTTTGCCTTTTACGGTAAACGCTGGTTTTTCTTCGAGCAGGAGCTGTTCAATTTCAATAGCCACGGCCGAAGCGCCCAGCATACCACAATTTAAGGGCGAGCCGTCCACAATATGCAGATCATGTACGTGGCTGATGTATTCTTTTGACGAGTCTTCGGTTAAGTGGCCGTGACTTTGAATGTGCACGTAGAAACGTACCGGACGGTTTGCATTGCGGCTTTGGCGGAGTTCCTGTTCAATGGTGCGTTTAATATCCATCACCACATCGGGCGTAACAAACGAGCCTGCAGCGCGGATGACGTGAAAATCGACATCAATCTGCCGCATGTGAAAGCGTGCAATTACGGTATTGATGGCATCAATGTGAAGTTGCGAAAGGTCGCGTGCATCGGCACAACCGAGGAGAATATGTACTTCGTGTTCGCGTAACATAAGTGGTTGGGGGAGAATGAGTGTGAAATGAAAAAAGACGGTAAGGTGCTACCGTCTTTTTCCACGAAATAAAAATCAGGAATATTGTTTGAGAATGGCGTTGAGCCGTTTGAGCATAAACAACATAATAAGCGTGGCAAAAATAAGCAGCCCGAAATTAACCAGGAAGAAATACGCTTTGTTATCATAGCTGTCCCACATGGAGGCCAGCACGCCCGAAAGTTTGTTGCCAAGCGAAGTGGCGAGGAACCAGCCGCCCATCATTAACGCTGTAATGCGCGCCGGACTTAGTTTTGAAACCAGCGAAAGCCCCATTGGACTGAGGCAAAGCTCGCCCACGGTTACTACGCCGTAAGCACCAATGAGCCACCACGGACTTACTTTCACTGCGCCGTTGCTTCCTGCATACACAGCGGCTACCATTACTAACGTGGAAAGTCCGCTGATGAAAAGGCCGAGTGCAATTTTTGAAGCGGTGCTGGGTTCTTTGCGCCGGCGTGCCAGCCAGGCAAACAAGGCTACGATAGGGAAGGTGAGAATAACCACCCAGCTGGGGTTTACCGACTGGAAGATTTCGGTGTTAAGTGTTACTACCGGTTGGCCGGGAGGGGGCATTTTTTCGGGCGGAAGGTTTTTGAAGTAGTCGTTTTGGGCCACCACTTTTTTCTCTTTGGGCTTTTGTTCTTGGGTGAGATCGGGTTTGCCGTCTTTGCCTTTGGGATAGATCATTACTACTTTACCGGCCGCATCTTTTTCATACTGCTTGCGGAAATGCGCATCGGTAAGTGTAATGGTATCGGGCTTGGAACTGATTTTTTTGGCAAAGCCCAGCCAGTCGAGCGGTTTGGCTACGGCAGCGGGCATTTCGCGGTCGGTATATTTATTGGCCCAGGTGGTGAGTGCGGTGCCGTTTTGTTTGAACACGGCCCAGAAAATAACCACTACGGCAAAAATGGCGAGCATGGCGCCCACGGGTTTTTTCTCGTTGGCATTGCTGCGCGCGTAAGTGGCCACATAAAAGCCAACTACCGGCAGGGCGCCAATAAGAAATGCATCGGTTGAATCGCTGCCGAAGATATTGCCCGGAATCATCCAGCCCAGAATACCGGCCAAAATGGCGGGCATAATGGTGGTGCCCATAATTTGCATCATGCTCATATCGCCCTGCTGAACGGGCTTGAGTACATCGGCATGTTTGTAGTGGCGGTTACCGGCCACAAAAATCAGTACGCCCAGAAACATGCCAATGCCCGCACACATAAACGCAGCGCCCCAGCCATAGTGGTTGCGCAACGAGGCTGCAAAGAAATTGCAGATGCAGGCGCCAATATTTATTCCCATGTAAAAAATACTGTAGCCCGAATCTTTCAGCGACGCGTATTTTTTCTCGTTATACAAGTTGCCAAGCAATGTGGAAATATTGGGCTTGAAAAATCCGTTGCCGATGATGATAAGCACCAGGGCCGTCCAGAATGCAAACATGCCGTTTACCGCCAGCAAACAGTAGCCTGCACCCATGAGCAAACCACCTACTACAATTGATTTGCGGTAACCCATAATACGGTCGGCAAGCAGGCCGCCCACAAACGGTGTTAAAAATACCAGCGCAATGAACGTTCCATATATATCGGCCGATTCGGTGGTGGACATGCCAAAACCGCCTTCTTTGTCGGATGCTTCAAGGTATTGTGTAAAAATGCCAATGATGAGATAATATCCGAAGCGTTCCCACATTTCCGAAAAAAAGAGAAAGGGAAGCCCGGCAGGATGTCTGAGCTTTTCAGTTGTTGTCATGTGGTGAAAATAAGAAAATCGGGCGGACTTTGGTGGTTGCAGTAATTAGTTCTGGGGTTATACCATCCTCTGATCCAATGAATATGTAGCATGGGACCCACAAACAAAAACTGAAGCCTGTGAATTATTTATATTCGAACAATCATGTCTATGTTATCCCGCATCCTGATCAGAATATTTCCGGCTGTATTGTTGTTTGCAATGCTTCAGGCATTCTGGATGCCCAAAGTGGGTGGCGGCGATGTGAAGCCACGTATTTTAAACTATCCGGACGATAAGGAGCATTATCTGCAACTCATCAACGCAACCTATCTGGGCAATGAAAAACGCAACTACTACGGCGATTCGCTGCCTGATTCGTTAGGTGTGGTGTGGCGGTGCTGGCTGGGAAAAGGCACCACTGTGGTGAGCAGAGAGAAAGGGGAGGAGGAATGGTTTGGTGCCGGCTGGACCGGGCAGCCGCTGCTGGTGCGCGAGGGCGGGAGGCTTATGCTTTTGCAGGGTGCATTTGATCACCGGCTGAAGAAGATTGATGCTTTCACGGGTACGCTGGTGTGGGAATATGCGTTTGATGATGTGATAAAGGGCACGGCCACACTATGGGAAAATGCAGCGGCAGCCGATACACTCAACAGGTTGGTGGTGATGCAGGGCAGCCGTGCCGGGTGCGGGCTGCAGCGTGAACGGGCATACAGTTTCAGGGCGGTGTCGTATTACACGGGCGCTGAGCTTTGGCGTATGAACATGGTGCACGGCCCTAGTTACAGCCGCGACTGCGATGCATCGGCGCTGGTGCTGGGTGATACGGCCTACATCGGGCTGGAGAATGCCAGCTTTGTGAAATTTATGCCCGGCCACACCACCCGCGATACAGTGCAGCAAAGCGTGTATGCCGTGCCGGAAATTGTGCAGCAGCTGCCGCTTTCAACCGACCGCGATGCGGCGCTGCACGGCGGCAATCTGGTTACGGAAGCCTCGCCGGTGCGCATTGGCAACCATTTGTACATTGCCTCCGGCGCGGGGCATGTGTTTGGCTACAACCTGCACACACAATGTATCGACTGGGATTTTTACATTGGTGCTGATCTCGACGGTACGCCGGTGGTTACAGCCGACAGCTGCCTGCTTGTGCCGGTGGAGAAGCAGTACATTGCCGGCTGCGGCGGTGTGTTTAAGCTCAATCCCCGCCGCGCGCCGGAGCAGTGTGTGGATTGGTACTTTCCCACCGGCGATGCCGTGTTTTCGGGCTGGAAAGGCGGTGTGGTGGGCAGCGTGGCTGTGAATGACGCTTATCGAAAACACGATGATTCCCCGCTGGCGGCTTTTACCGGCATTGACGGTAAGCTATATGTGGTGGAATGGAACAACATACGCCGCGACACCACCGTAACAGGCCCCGATGGCGAAACACAATTCCCCTGTCCGAAACTGGTGTATAGCATAGTTACAGGGGCTTCCATTTCCACACCGCTGTTTACACAAAACAGACTGGTTGCCGCAGGTTACAATGGTATTCGATTATTTGAATATAACCGGGAAGGCCGGTTTACGCAGCTTGCACATCATACCGGTATATTTGAAGCCACGCCTGTTGCACATCAGGGCCTTGTGTACGTGGCCTCGCGCGATGGGTATTTGTATTGTTTTGGCGGGCGTAAAACAGCACTCCAACTGCTGGCTAAGGCTAATGATCCGGTTCCGTTACCCGTTTTGGCTGCCCAAGTGGAACGTGAAGTTCAGCAAACTGTTACCGTGCATTCGATGCCCGGAAAATTACCGGGTAATTCAGCTCCGAAAAAGATTAATACACATCAATTACCCGAAGAAAAGGTAACACCACCAGCCGAGCCAGACATTACCCGGATTTCAGGTAGTGAACTACCTGTGCTTGTGGTGGGCGTTTTCCGTTCGCCGGCCAATGCCGGAAGAAGCCGTGATTTATGGATTTCGCGCGGCTATAAAGTAGCTGTGGAGACAAAAAACAATGAGTTGATTTATATTGTTATTCAGGCTGAAGAAATAAATAGTGTGCTGGCTGAACTTAACAGGAAGTATAATGCAAATGCCTGGATAATGGATAAATAGTTGTTTACTACGTTTATTTCTGTAAAAAAGATAACCCCGCTTCCAGACCGGAAGCGGGGTTTTGCATTTGTGTTTCGTCTGAACTGAATCACGACAAAAAGTACGAATGCCGGTATTTGGACAACTGAACGAGCAGGAACATTATTTTTTGTATCCAGCACGTTCAATTTTGAATTAGTAAGGCTGTACCGATATGTTAGCCGGGCTTCCGGGGAGCATACCGTTTTGGCCGGGTACACCCAGATTACCTTTGCCACCGGGTCCGGAAGAATTACCGTTACCATTGTGTTTGCCACCGGTACCGCCGCTGCCGCCGTTTCCGCCGTTTCCACCTTGTCCGCCCTGACCGCCTTGTCCGGCAGGAGCAGGAATAGCATTGGTGAGTACTTTACTGATAAAGCTTTGCGGCACATATACGAGTACGTTGCCCTGCGCGTTGGCGCCGTTTCCGCCTGTACCGCCGGGACCACCATCGCCGCCTTGTCCGCCGGCGGCACCGCTTCCGGCGCCATTGCCGGTGCAGCCGCAGGTTACACCGTTACCGCCGTTACCGCCGTTTCCGCCAGTTCCGCCAGTTCCGCCGGTTCCGCCGGTTCCGCCGGTTCCCGATTGAGTGAATACAGAAAGTGCATTGCCGGTAACGCTGGCAAACTCCAGTGTAGCCGCCAAACTGGCAAGGCCCGTGCCGCCATTGTTGCCATATCCGCCGGTTGTACCTCTGCCGCCGGGGGTGCCGTTGGTACCGCCCGGTCCGGCAATACCCGCGCTCGAGCAGTAGCCATTGTTGCCGTTACTTCCCGGTGAACCGGTACTTCCCTGTGAACCGGTATTTCCGTTCGCACCTGCCACACCCAGCACATTGAAATCACTGTTGGGCGAAAGGGGTGAACCGTTACGCACCAGTGAATCAGCTGTAAGTGTAAGCACGGTGTTCTGTACAACGGCATACGACTGATCGTTCATGGTAAGTGTGCCGATGTTCAGAATTACCGGGCTTGCGGATGTACCCAGGTTTTGCATGCCGTTCCAGGTCACATTATCGTCCGATTCAGCGGTAACATCCATGGGGAACAAGTGAGCAATGGCACTGCGGTCGGTATCAGACAACGTGGCATTACCGAAAATAAAGGCATTTACACGGCGTGTAATGGCATCAGAGCTCATATCATCGGCCGGGCTGCTTATGGCAATGTGGCCGAATAATGCTGCTTCACGTTCTGCTCTTTCGGCGGGCGTATAAGCGAAATCATATAGTTCACACAGTGCGTCCACATTGGGAACAGAAATAGTGCTGCGAATTTTCATTCCGCTTTTCAGCGCATTTACATTGTGCCCGAGTTTTTCGGCACGTTGCCAGAAATTGAGTTTTGACATTTGTGTTGGATTTTTTTGCAGGCATTGTACAATTGCTTTCGTATAAACGGGCCCTGTTTTACGAAACCAGCACGGAAAGCCAGCTAAGGTTAATTGAATTAGATTGAGGAAAGAACGAATTGATATTATGATGCGATTGAAGTAAGCCGTGTGGATTTCCGCACGGGTTTTTCGTTCACATACATCCACGGGGCGTGACGCGTGCGGCCTTGTTTTCCATTTGCGCCACGCACACCTTTTGATGCAGGTTGTCCGGCTGTTCCGTTTTGCGGGCCGTTTCCGGGCATGCCCGGAGTGCCCGCGTTTCCCGGGTTGCCTCCGTTTCCCGGTTCGCCGGGAAGTGATTCAACGGCAGTGGTGATGATGCAGTGTTCCTGACCGGCTGCAGTAGTGATGTAGATGTTTGAGGCAAGTCCGCCGTTTCCGGCGTGTCCGCCTTTGCCGCCATCACCGCCTTTTCCGGCATGGCCACCATTTCCCCCGTTTAAAATTCCGGTAATGTGTTTGCAGCCATCAGCGCCGTTACCACCGTTTCCACCGTTTCCGCCGTTTCCGCCATGCCCGCCGTTTCCGCCATGCCCGGCCTGCGCATACACATGCACTTTTCCTTCGATATGGCGGAACGTGAGTTCGGCCAGTTTGCACATACCGCCATTGCGGCCAGGTTTGCCATCAGTGCCGGGAAGTCCGTGTGCAGCGTCTTTTCCGTTCAGTGCATCCTGTGTGGTTTCTTCGAGCAGGCGTTTGCCCAGAAATGAATTTTCAGTGCGCAATACTGTGCCATGTTCGCCGTGTTCGCCGTGAGTGCCGTGTTCACCATTTTCGCCATCGTGTGTACCGTTTTTAAGATCCACAGAAAACGGAGTAGGCAGAATGCCAATCTGATAATCATTTCCCATATCAGGATCTGCGAGGTGAACCACACGCTGGCAAATCAGCGAAAACACATTGCCGCGCACCACTACACGGGCGCCGGGTTCGAGAATCAGTTCACCCACATTTACGGTGGTGTACAGTTCTTCCAGATCATCAAGCCCCCAAATGGAGCCGCGTACGCTTACATCCCATGTTTCGCCGGCTTTCACTGTTTTGCGCAACACGCTTACTGATTTCACATGCAGCGGCAAATGATTGTTGAGCCCCATGCGGTCGCGTTCTTCAATCTGCATATCGGCAAATACCATGGCCTCGCCGCGGTCGTGTTTACCTTGCCCGAGACGCTGCCGCGCTTCAATTACGGGATTGAAAAACAGTTTTTGCCTTTCCTTTCTTATTTCGGGTGTGGCGTTTGAGAGTAAGCGGCGACCTTCTTCGGCAGTAGGAAGTTCGTGATAGGTAATTACTTCTTCGCCGTTGAGCAGAGCCAGTGTCTGATGCCCGAAAAGCGAGGCACGATTGAAAAACTCTTCGTAGTCGAGCAAATGGTTTTTCATGTGTCGGAATTGAGTGTGTGAATTATCGTGTGAATGAGTTTACTCAGCTTATATCGCGCACATACCTTACCGAAAGCAGATAGTTGTTTGGAAACGATCCGGCTGTGGATACTGTTAAGGAACGACTGCTGAACTGTGCATATACATTGTTGCTCCCCTGTCCGGTTTGTGTCCAGTAACATCCCAGCAATGTAAGTTGCGATGAGTTGCCTCTGTTGTCCATATATCCCCCAAGCTGTGCGTTAAAGTTTGCACTTCCGCCCGCCAGCAAATCAGCATACGCCTGATCGCCAAAGGCACTGATAAGGTTGTTCCAGTCGTTCTGATTCGGCAGGCGCCAGCCGGGTGTGATATTTGTACTTGCGGCACTCACTGTATATAAACGTCCGTACTGTGCTTCGTTCGATTGCTCATTGTTGTAAAAAGCCGAGCCGGAAGGAGCTGCATAGTCGAGATTTTGCGCCATCCACAGTTGTGATCCTACCTGTATTACCGGATATACTTTTCCATCGCGCGAATCAACAAAAATGTTCGACTGGAGGAACACCGTAAACTGCATGCTGTTCAGGAAACCACCGTTGCCGTTAAATGCCTGCATGGTTATGGTTACTGCCGTACTGGCCGTGGTGCCGGGAAGCGTGATTTGCTGTGTGCCATATTCCAGCGGCGAATCGTTTGTGATGGGCACCGTAATCGGATCCATTCCCGGATACGCTACAATTATGGTGGCGCGGTCCACTTCAAACGTGCCCCAGCGCATGTCAAGTGTTAAGGGGGTATTCGGCGCGTTGATCTGTATAACGGGCTGCGGACAGAAGAAACTCACCAGTCCGCGGGTGGGTGGCGGATCAAGCTTTACAATGTCAATTACAAAAAGTTCATCGTTGTAAAGTGTCGAATCATTTTTCGGAAAATTGCTGAACTGTACATACATCTGTGTATGTCCGACAGGTGTTTGCGAAATGATCTCGCTGAAGTCAAAGCTGATGTTTGCCTGATTGCCGGTACCGATTATGCCTGTTCCGGTAGTGAGCGGTGTAAGCTGCCATTGCGGACTGGGGTTTATTCCGCCCGACTGCGGATTCTGTATTTGCCATTTATTGCCCTGCGCGGCATATACACCGCCATTGATGTTCCATGCCGAACCCGGATTACTTCCGGCATCGGCAGGAGCAATAGCGCCGGCTGTTCTGCCATATACAAAACTTACAATTACCTGCGGAGAAGTTGTCCACGGATTATTACCGCTGAATAAATCCGAGGTTCCTGTATTTTTAAAATTCAGAATTAAAGTATTCTCAATCGGATCGCCTGCGGTGGATACATATACTGTTCCCTGATTATCGAGCGTAACCTGAAGCACATCAGACAGGGTCGCGTTACCCGGTACCGGCTGATCCTGCAGGGTAAGCACAGTTTGCTCCATGTAGGGGAATCCGGGTACATTGAATCCGGTGAAATAAACCACCATTTGCTGAACGGATTTGTTTCCGTTGGAGGTGCAGTTGTCTATTTCAATAATGAGTGATTCCTGCTGTGCCCAGTTGTAATTATTTTCACCAATCCAGGCAAGAATAATGCTTTGCGAGTTTCCCTGTGCCGTAAACTGCCAGTTGGTGTTGGTAACCGTCATTGCATTAATTTCATCGGCCGTATAAAACTGGGGCATTACAATGGTCAGTGTAGAAGCTCCGCTGCCGGAAATTAAGCTCACGTCGGAGCCGGTGTTGTTGGTTAGTGTAAGCTGCAGCGAAGCAGTAATACCTACATAAACAATTGGAAGTTGATTGGATAAATTAACCAGTTCAAGTTCTACCGGATCGCCGTCGCTTTGTGCTTGAGAACCTGCCGGTGCTTTAAATATGCTTGTGCCCATTGTGTGCGGTATTAATGCGTGTGATTGGGTAGGTACAATTAGTTTTCAGGAGTGGTTTGGAGTTGTGTCCAGCCTTCGAGCAGTGTTTGCGAAGAGTATCCGTAGAATGTAAATTCATTTCCGGCTGCTGATTGCAGTGCCACTGTTCCCTGATTGCCCGGATTAATCCACGACCACGCATAATTTTGTTCCTGCGGAAGCGGAATAATTAATCCGTTTTGCTGTTGCAGAATGGGATGCGTGAAGAAAGTGGCTTCGAGCGATTGCAGCGTTTCCGAATACTGATCGGGCGGAATGCGGAGTTCGTCAACAGGGAGTATGCCGGTGGTGGCATGCACTGCGGCACGCGGATCGAGCAGGATGGAGAATGTTTGGAGTGTGGTGTTGTTGAGTGAGAGCAGGATATTGGTTTCGGATGGTTGCTCTACTCCGTTTGAGGCATCCTGCGGAGCAGCCGGCGAGTAGAAGTTATTGCCGAGATTGCCCTGCTGATCTTCAATGATGTACCCAACCAAACCATCGTCGATATTTGGAAGATCGCCGAGACGAAGCGGAAACTGCACGGTACTGAGTGCTGCCGTGCTTGTTTGCTGGCGCTGGTTGTATTCGTAGCGGTTATTGATGATGTCTTGAGGTAACGGATCTGTTGGTTTTACATCGGCCTGACTAACCGGCAGTACGTTACCGGCTGTTTCCATTGAAGCCACTGCACGCGCCAGAGCAAGCGGCCGGCCTATGAGTACGGCGAGCGACGGATCCTGTGCAAAGTTGGCAGGATTGATAAATGCGTCTGAAGCAAGAATCGTACTCATCAGGTCGTTGAAAAACGCCACTGATTTTCCGTTGATGTACCACATAAAACTGGCTACGCCCGGATTTACCGTCGGGTCCTGCGGTGTTCCGATATCGTCTTGCAGTGTGCTATTGCCATTGCCGGGGCGTGTGTGGTACACCAGCGCATTGTGTTCGATACCAAATGTGCCGATCGGCGATCCGTCTGCGTTGTAAAAGAACAAGAGGTTATCGAGGTGATTGGGCATAATCCAGCCGGTAATTGGCGATGTGGCCGGGTGCGAATTCATTTCTACAAAATCGCCCGTAAAGCCCGGTACTGAAGGATCATAGGCCGCAGAAAGCCATCGGAACCAGAGGCGGGCAGGAGCCATAATGCGCGGAGCCATATATATTTTCTGCGCATTTACCGTGTCGCCTTGCTGGGGTTTCATGCTTGCCGCACAAATTACCTGCATACTGCCATCGGTATTCCGCTGCGGCGTGCTCAGCACCATTGTTTGCCCGAACACATCCACAACAGTTACGTTGTTCACTACCATAAATCCGCCGCGCAGTGGTGTGAAATTATATTGTGCCAGCGGGCCTTTCGAAATAGGGGCAACCGAGTTAAACTGATCGTAATACCAGTTATCGGAGGTGTTGCTTACTGCTGCATCGTTAATTTGCGGCGTAATCCGGTCGGTAGCACCCGAAACCAGATTCACCACTTCCATGCGTGCGAGGTAATTACTCAGCGTCTGGCTGATACCGAAACTGCTGATGGCCTGCGCCAGAAAATTGCGGTTCTGCAATCCGTCAATGGTATTCTGCAAGGCCTGGTCTGCACGGTTGTGTATGCTATCCGGATTATTTTGATCAGGCGGATAGTTATTGATGTAATTCTGTATTTGCTGCACAATACTGAACGAGGCCTTTGACGAAAGTGTAATCCAGTCGCCGTATTGCCCGCTGAACGGCGAGGTAAAGCTCACCGGTGTTCCGCCGTTCATCAGGTATTCATAATCAACTCCCTCGGGGTTGAGTGTGAAATAGTCGGTAATGTTGCTGCTGTTGTAATTACTTCCGTTGTTTGTTTTAAGCGGCCAGTAAGTTACCTTCCATGTCATGGATACCGGCAGGAACGGATCCACACGTGTGGCGCTGAGTTCGGGCAGGGCCGTTTGTGCATTCCATGCCGAAGCATCGGCAATCCATCCGTTGTTCTGGCTGTTGGTAAACGTGAATGTGATGTTTTGCGGACTGCTTACCGTTTGCTGTGCATTAATGGCCGGCACATATCCGGCAGCACGAATGGCGGCGTATAACCCTGCCGTTGTTGAAGCTTCGAGCGGACTCAATCCGCCTTGTGCAGTTTGCAGGGTAAGAATAAAATTATTCAGGTTTTCGGTTGCAGGATTATCGCCTCCGCCCACATTCAGCAGCCAGTTGCCAATGAGTATGGCCATGGAAGGAATAAGCGCAAATGCCTCGTAAGTGAGTTGTGTTACATCAGCAGCCTGCGGGGTAGCGGGGTTTATCACCGGCAGGTTTTGAAGCTGGCTCATGCTCACACGATAGGGCGAACTTCCGTAGGCCACTTCCAGCATATTGATGATATCGTTGCTGGTGCGCACAAACAAAGCTCCCTTGTCATTATTTCGCCGGGCAGGCGCTACGGCATCTCCTTCAAGCAAAATGACCGGTTCGGTAGCTGTCCAGAACGGAGGTGCCGGTGCGCTGCTAATTTCCCACCCCGGATATTCCGTCAGCGCATTTTGCAATACCGTAAATGCACTGTACACGGCAGCAGCCAGCGATGTAGCTTCTCCTCCGGGCTGCTGTGGCGATATCACCGAGCCGCTTGAAGTATCCGTATTATATTGTAATATGCCAATGGTATTGCTTTGTGCAATTACACTGTACAGTTCGCCGGCATTATTCGATACCAGAAAATTGGCAATCTGACTGAGCGAAAAATTATCTTTTATTGCCGGATTCACAAACATTTTCACGAAATGCAGCCAGTCCATAAACAACTGTTTTCGTGAGGCGGTAAGCATTCTTCGTCCCTGATCGTAATTTTTCTGCGCCACGTTGAGCTGGTTAAGCTGCTCGGCCAGCGCAAGCGGCAATGTAATTTCGCTGTCGGGGTTGGGTGCCTGTCCCGCGCCCGATTCCTGTTGCGTGATGATCCACAGCAGTCCGCCATCCTGTTTGGCAAATGCCGCCGAGTGAAGGGCTTCCTGAAGGTTGATAAGCTTCGATGTCTGGTTTTCGAGATCATTCAGTAAACCCAGCTGCAGCGCATCAAGCAGGTATTCGTAATTGTTCAGTACATTATCGTTTATCGTATCGGTTTGGCCAAGATCGTTTTTGAGCAAGGCCGAAAGTGCTTCCTGTACCGTATTGCCAATAGCCACTTCCACTGTACCTGTCCACACGCCATTGTTTGATTCGGCCGAGTTGGGGTTGTTCAGGAAGTACGCTTCCGTATTGGTTTCCATATTCCACACCACTTCCTGCATAATGCCTGAGCAAAGTGTGGACTGCGGAATGTTCAGCGTTTTAATGGTATCATCGCTGTTGAGTGTCCACGTAATATCATCCGCTACGAAACACCAGTTAAATTCATCCTGCATGTATCTGCTAAACACATCGCCTGGTGTTTGCACTACGGGCGTGTTTTGTGTTTTGCAATTGTTTACATACGTATTATATAATGAGGTAATGGTTTGGGTAAGTCCGTTGAGCGGATCGCTGTCTGATTCATTAATCCATCCGGTAACCTGATAGGAAACCTTGAACTGAATGGGTGTGTTGCTGTTGATCGCTGCGTATATATTTGGCTGGTCCTTGAAATGATCCCAAAAGCCAAACACACTGTTGCATTCCGGATAGTAGCTCGAAAAGGAAGGTCCTACAAAACCAATGGCGGTGAGGTAAAGCGGATTACCGGCGGCATCGGTTTGAGCGGGCAGGTAGTTGATGAGTGGTTCACCAGAGGGATTCCATGTACTGTAATTTACCACACGGCCCATGTACCGGTAAGGCTGCTGGCCTGCCGTGGGCAATGCGGGCAGCGGCACCGGCACACAGGGGCGGATCACGCCCCAGGGGTCAGGCTGCAATGTACCTGCAATGTAATCGCTTTCTACCATAAACGTAGTAGCCTGCGGTTCGTTGTACGAAGTGCCGTTCCACATACTCAGGTAGCGTGTAACCAGCCAGCGGTTGGGAGCCGCAGGAAACACCACACTGCCTGAACTTTGCTGCACACCTTTTTTGAAATAATCGGGCAGGAGCCAGTGTACGTGTACACCCGTACCTAAAGCCACGCCCGGCGAAGCCTGCTCATTGAGCGGCGCCACAATCATATCGCCCGTGCTGCTTTGTTTGGAGGTGCTGGTAAACGGTAATTTATTAAACACCGCAGTAGCGCCTTTAAACTGCTGCACGATATTGCTTTCATCGTTGTTGTTTACACGTATCGCGGTTACGTTGAGCGGAACAATGGCATTCATTGCGAAGAAGAATTAGAATTGATAAAACTCACATTACCCACACCTTGTGTCATTTCGAAACCCATTTCGGCCGAATTGATTTCAGTCACGGAATTCATTGTGGCAATTTGTGCCGCCAGCGTATTCATCATAATTACCCGTGGCGATACGGTGCGGAAACAGGCATTGATGTTCATGGACACGGCCTGCGGATTCATCGTTACGTTTGAACCGCTACGTGTAAAGGTGTGCAGCATTTTAATCGAATTGCCTTGCCCGGGCGCAGCATACGTGTCGATACCGTAATGCAACGCTTCAGGCGCTTCGTGTATGTCGATCTGAAACGCATCGCCATCAATAAGGCAAATCATAGTGTCTGATTCGGGTCCGAGCTGTTCGAGGCGGAGAATATTCAGCAGCTGAATATTGGGCGATGTGGGCGTGCCGTCTTTTGGGTACGCATTCACGCCAAGACCGGGATAATTGAGCACGAGCGACGAACGCAGAAGAAAACCGGAAACCACTTTGAGCGAGGCTTCCGGCGCCTCTACGCCCAGTGCGCGGGCACGTATGTTGGTGAGATTACTGTCTAGTGAAGTATTCAGATTCGGAGCTACTGCCCGGTCGAGCATCAGTGTGGGAGTAGCTGCAATGGTAAGATTACGGCCCAGGCTGAATGCCCCGTCGGTTAATGCGTCGATCCAGTTCGGATCGAGGTAGAAAAAACGTATCGACTCAGGCGGCAGCATCTGCTCGTCGGGCACGAGGTAGTTAAAGGGTACACCTTTGAGCAGTTGCAAACGACTCATCCAGTTGAGCAGCTCGGCAGGTACTTCGGTGTCGGAAACCACATCGGTGTGGCGGTTTGCATTCAGCATCGTTTCACCGATTTTCTGGCTGAACTGTGTGCGGCTGAAAGTTCTCATCGGTTTATCATTTTACTCACTAACTCAATGGTTTGATGGAGCAGCGCATGCCCCGGACGTGCTTTGGGTTGTGGCGTGTCCGATTCTTCCTCCAATGCTGCAGCTTGTATTTGCTGCATGGGTAAGCCCATGGTCCGGTGAAGCAGCTCTTCTTCGGCTGCATTGATTACCTGTTGCGAGAGCCCTCTTTTCCAGTTGTAAAGTGCAGTGGAAAATGTTTTATCCTGAAGCGCCGTTAAACGCCCTATTGTCCACGCTGTGGCATACGACGTATCAAGCATGCCGGTAGTAGGATCAAACAGCGTAACCTGATCGGGCGAGGCAATGGGAAAGTTGAGTTGTACGGTTGGAATGTTGTAAGGCAGCAAAGGGCCGCGATACCACGACACCGTTTGTTCGCCGGTGCGCAGCAGGTGATTGAGCGGTGTATAACCCATGCTCAGGATATTGCCCACCAGTTCATTGCTTCCGGTATAGCCGATGCGCAGGTTGGTAATGGGCGCTTCTGTATTGCTTTCCGGATCTCGTCCGTTCAGGCTCAGCAGTTGTGTCGTGAAATCAGATGGTGAACCGCTAACCGTAAAATACGACCAGCTTCTGAGTACGGCCAGCCTGATCATTTTTGTGCCGTCGGTAGTGGGCGATGAACCGGGCATGGTGCCATCTTCATTCGGTAAAAAATTCTGCATCATTTCAAGCGATACAAAAAATACCGTACTGCGTCGTTCCTGTTGTGCAAGCCGGTTGCCAAACACAATTGAAAAAGAACCTACCGGCTCGCCTACATCACTGATACCGGGCATGGTGGCTTTGTCGGTAAGACTCACCTTACGCACATGCGCAGTCTGATACATATCGTTGAGCGAAGGCGCTACCTGCCAGAACAGACTCAGCGGAATGTCGATAATCTGAATCGTATCGGTAACACTTGTACCCGGTTGCAGATTAATTGCGGAGGCATTGTAGAAATAAGAATAATTGCTGCCCAGTGTGGACTGCGGATACAGCGATGGCGGATACAAATCGCCGATGGTGGCATTTTTCAGCGAGAGATCAAGCGCAGGAAAAGCTGCGGAGTCGTCTTCATCAAACGTAAGTATCGCCAGCCATGTAGGCACATTCACATCGCTGTCCTGACCCGGATCCAGGCCGGTTACCGGCGGCGTATTGGTCGGGTAGCGTGTCCACGGAAACGTAGGTTTGGTAAGTACCACGTGCGGCAACACCGTTGAATATTCGCCTGATGAGTTGTCGGGAGGGAAAACGGAATAAATCGTTCCCGGATTTTGCAGGAAGAACTGATCGCCGGTTACTGCAAAATGGTAGGTGTTGGTGAGCGACGAATCGCTGATGGTTCCGCCTTCGCTGTTTTTGATGGTTTGCGAAACGGTAAGCTCATAGTTGCCGCTTCCGAGGCCGGGCAGGGCATGCTGGACAAACGATACCTGTTCGTCGAGGAGCGGATTGGAATTGGTAATTGTGCTCATGCGTGTGTGAGGTTTCGTGTGTGATCAGCTGATGGGCGATGCCGGTTGCATGGAACCAATTTGTTCTACCACAGGCCAGTTGGCAAGCGGTGTTTGTGTAGCGAATTCGGTAATGTTTACCTCTGCAGGTGCAAGCGTGTTGAAGTTGTTGTTCACCAGATCCGTGAGAATATCGTTGCGCTGCGAGGTAACCCAGCTGTCGGTAAGCGTGCTGAGGATGTAATTGATGTTGGTGAATGAGGCCGTGTGGCCGCCGCTGATAGTAATGAGTAAATCCTCACTGCTGTTTACATCGGCATTCACGGTATATACGGTATTTACCACGGCTTCTTCGTAACTGAAACCGGTATTGAAACCGGATGCAAACAACAGTTGCAGCAGCGGTACATTGTTTGTCTGAGCCGGTGTGCGCGGCACAGGTGTAATGCTGAAACCCGTGAGTGTGGATTCCACAAAACGCGGATCGTTGGGACCGGGATTGCTGGCAGGTGTTCCCCACAGCGACCACGATGAGCGGCCGATTACAGGCTGCACGGCAAAGCTGGTTAATGGTGTGCCGTTTTCACTGAGCGTGATGCTGTGTGTGGACTGAATGCCGCTTACATTCATCGGCGAAATGTGGAGCGCGGTATTCCATACTTGTGTAGGCGAATAGGTTTGTTTGAGTGTATCGTCCGACATCCACATCCACGGATTGGTGGCGGGCGCATTGGGCGGCGTTACATTGTAATCGCTTACGTTGTTGCTTACGGTATAGGCGTTGCCGGCGGTAGCCCAGGTGGCGTTGTTGGCCGGAATGGTGGAGTTGGTGACAATCTGGAAGTGATCGGCATCGAGAATCCAGTCGTAGTTGGCCGTGTCAGATTGCAACAGGCCTTCGGCAGCGCTGGCTTTCACCACGTTGCTTACGGTAACGCTGCTGTTTTCATCGAGCTGCAACGCACGTGCTTTTGGTGCCGCATCTGAGCTGGGAGAAACTGTGGTGTCGGGCGGGAGGAAAGTAGATTTGAAGGTGTTCCAGCCCGGCACTTGCGGCATGCTTGAATTGCCGCCAAAGTAAATGGTGAATGAAACCACATCGAGATCCACTTCGGCAGTGCCGCCAAACTCAGGCCCCCAGATGGCAAGCATGGCGCCGGCGCTGAGGTTGAGTGTAAACAGACCCATATCCACCGAGCAACCTACGTTGATGTAGAAACTTGCTTCGTAGTGGAACGGCGCCCAGCGTATCATAAAATCAATACCGGTATTGAACCAGGCTTTAATCGGTCCCAGATTCCATGTGGCACTCAGTGAACCACCCGCCATCATGGCGCCGGCTGTAAGTGCAAAGTAAGCCTGACCAATAACCGAGAACGGGCCGAGGTTGAACGACATGCCCAAACGCGGCACGGTGGGATACCAGGCTGGTTTCTGGAATGCAGGATGATAACCGCCAATGGTCATCACAAAATCGCCGGCATGTTCGCCCGAGAACCAGAGGTAAAATGCAAATCCGCCGGTGAGTTTTACAAAACCGCCCCAGATAAACGACGAAGGCGAAATTACACCCGCTACCGCAGCCAGTCCGCTTGCCGGAATAATGGCCGCCATAATATCAATTTCAATGTAGGCTACCGGCGTGCCCACAGCAGGCGGCATACTCATGGAAGCCGTACCCAGCAGCCCCACCTGAAAATCAACACCGAAAGTAACCGTGGCCAGAATAAAGGCCTCAATCATTTCGTAGGTAGTAAACTGAATGCCTGCCGCCAGCCAGTATGCGCCCGGCGAATAGGTAAAAATACTGCCCAGCGCAGGCAGCACGGTTGATATGGTGGAAGCCGGATCACTGCCCACCGGAGGTGCATTGCCGGGCAGCAACGGGTACGACGAAAGCGTTTCAATGGTGGGCATCACCAGCGCATTGTTGATGCCGAAACCACCGGCCAGTCCGGTAATGAAAAACTCAGGCGGCCCGCCCAGCGGCACGGTAATATTGGCGTAAATAAAGAACGACGCCGGATCATTTTGCTGCGCAGGTGTATAACCGCCCAGCGCCTTGAACCCGAACTTGCCCATGCGCAGCATCGCCTGTCCGTAATAGTTGGTGCGTTCCCCGTCGTTGTATTTCAAAAATGCGCCGCCAATCTGAAACGTGCCCTTTTTAAAATCCATCCCCATACCCTGAAGGTCAAAACCCACACGGTTTCCGGCCGGAATACCCGGCAACGGCATCGGAAATGTAATGGCAAGCTGATCGAGGTACATCGAAAAACCACCCACCGCAAAACCCGCCGAAAAGCCAAACGTAGCTTCTCCCTCACTGTAATTAAATCCAATCTGATTGAGCGTAACCGGCCCGAACGTTTTGTTCAGCTTCATCCAGTTTACCGGCGAATCAGGCGGACTTGTTTTGCCGGGGTTGAATGTGGTGGGAATCTGTGTAGGATTGGGCGGAGCAGGGTTAAGATTTACGGGTAATGAAAAATTGTTGAGGTTGTTGCCGGTTGAATTATCGGTAAGACCAACCGTAAACGAAAACCCGTTTTTATTAATGGTCATACTCTTTTTCGGACCATCGGTATTAATTGTATATATTTTGCTGTTGCTGGCGTGTTCGGGGCTGCGGGTATAAAGCGGGTTAGCTGATTTCGTTACTACCGGAATATTAAATTCCGTGCCTTTATCAGACGGTTTTAAATTGGTGTAGCTGAATCCGAGATTGGTAAGCGTAAGGTCTTTAAAGCCGGGAATGGAACCAACGAGCGGCAGTTTACTGAATTCAAGATTAGTATCAATGGACGCGCCAATTACATAGGGATTTCCGCTATCAGGCGAACTGCTGTTTAAAATGGTATCGGCATAGAAATTGAATTTAAATAAACTGTCGCCGTCTTTAAACAACTCAAATTCGGCAGCCACACCAAGTTCCGTGGTTGTGTTTCCCGAAGTAGGAATTGAGTAAATAATTTGCCCCGATACATAATTGAACACAGCTTTCACATCCAGTTCAGGGGGCAACATTACGTTTACCCCAAATTGTGTAGCCACCAGGCTTATGAATTTGCCAAGATCAATATCTGCGTTTTGCAGGCAGCCGTCAAACGTGTACACTGTACCCGTGGAAGTACTTTCCATTTCGGCGCTCAGCGAAACCGGTATGCTGCCAATTTCGAGGTTGATACTCAGCAGAAGATCTACATCTGTTGCCATGCCTGATGATGATTAAGGAGTTGAAGTTTGTGCGGTGAATGACATCGACATGCTGTCTATTCTCAGCCACGAGGAAAGCTGCGGAGGAAGCGCAATAAGTCCCACATTCGGATCTGAGCCCTGCACACTTACTGCAATGGAGAAAAGAAATTTGCTGGATGTGGAATTGAGAATGAAATTATTAATCTGGACCAACGTGGTATTTTGCGAATTAAAACTTTCGCCGTCCTGATTGATGTAGGGAAACTCTTCAAGAATGGTGCTCACACCGGAATTCGAGGCTAAGGAACCTGAACCGGCACCAAGCGAGTTCTCGATAAACGCAATAATTTCACCCAGATTAAGTGTAGGCGGAAAATCGCCCGGGCCAAGATCCAGTTTGAAAAGGAAACCGTTTTCCACACCGTCCTGCGAATTTCCATCGCCAAACACGAGTTCCGACGCCAGCGGCACAATCTGATCGCCAATGCGTAAACGGGTTTTAAATGCAATTTCTGTGGTGCTCATCGGTTTCAGGGATTACTGGTGTAAGCAAAAGTCAGATCAAAAGATTCGATGTCGAAATTTTCAAACAGCCCGAAACCACCCGACATGGCTACTTCAAATCCGAAATTGGAAATGAGCCCGGTAGTGGTGCTGGCTTTGGTCTGAAATTCGAGTTTATCTACGGTAAGCGTGTCGGATAAACCAAAACTGGTTCCTTGCCCAAGTACGTCCTGAATCATGGTGTTCACAGTTACATTTTGCCGGTTGTCGAGCGCAGCCGTCAACGAAAAATCAACAAGATTCATATCACAGTCCAGCGAAAAGTCCGGATTGTTCGGGTCGCCTGTCCGCTCATAATTACACACCACTACTGATCCCTGTAGTCCCCAGGTTACAGTTGCATTGGTAGGATATTGCGGATTCGACATGCTGATCCATACAGCCAGCGGATTGAGATAAATGCGGTCTTCGTAAATCGGCAAATTGGAAATACCGATAGAAACGGTTGCATCGGAGATATTGATGGCTTTTTTGTTCAGATCGGTAAATACAGTAATGTCCATTTGCAGCAAGCCTAACTGAGTGGTGTTGCTGTAATATGGTCCAAGTTCGCTTGAGGGAAACCAGGTGTAATCGCCTGAGCTGCCACCAAACAAAAACGACAAATCACTCAGATTGATGCCTGCATTAGTAAATGTGCCGGTAATGGTAAAGAAGCCACCATTTACAGGAACAGGAGAAGTAATAGTGAGTAAACTTGAGCCCACGGCAAGTACCATCTGGAAGTTGAACTCATCTTCAAGCGGATCTTCTTCGTTACTCAATGCCGCAGGTACATTGGTAGAAAGCTGCAGCGTTGCACTTTGTGTTACATCACCTCCGATAAGCGGAATGTTTGAGGCCATACCCGAAGTGAATGCCGCCTGATCACTTTCTGCTAACTGAAGGTTGATCACCAGCACATTGTTTGTGGTGGTAATGGTACCCGTAATGTTCCACGAGTTCATGCCTGATAACCAGGCCAGCGTGGATGTGGCTAAACCCGATGAAGCTGCATCGAGCACACCGGTAAACGTGTTCCCTGAAATGGTATGCTCACTGAAAAACAGAAAACTCAGGTTTGAGTTTATCAGTGCGGGATATTGTGTACCGTAATCGTCGAAAAATGTCCAACCTGCCATTGGGTATGTGTGGTGTTTATTTGACGTGGGACCAAGAGAACTATTTTTCCTTTAATAGTTCAAGATCTGTTTACAACTCTGCATTTTTGCGTATTTCTTCGTGCGTAGAAATACGTATTTGAGGGTATAGACTTACCTGAAAATTCATCTGCCTGTTCATTTGCATCAGGGATAATCAAACAGGGTAGTGGTTGGTAAGTGATCACTTATGTTTTTGTATTGTTTAAGTAATGAGGGTAAATGATTAGTAACCAGCAGACCGTTTTGAATGGTTTGGTTTCCGTTTTGCACGGCACCAAGTGTATTCCGGGCAGTACCGATCAGATTATCTACCTGCTGTACAATATTCAGTTGCGGAACTAAATGATACAATGCGGTATCATATGCTTCACTCAGGTAGTTTAAAGGAGCCGGAAAGTTGTTATTTACTCCTCTCCTTATGGTGCTGTAAATTGCGGCCGGAGGGGCATTCTGAAACATCGGGTTGGGTATTTGGGTTGTATAGTTTAAATTGACTAAAGCACCAAATCCCCAAGTTCTTGTGGCTCTCCTTACCCCATTAACAATAATTTGTCTTTTAGACTTCGAACAGGTACTGCAGTTAAAATCACCGGCAATAATTACCGTTTCATTCTGCTGAATCACTTCCGGAATTCCGGCAAGTGCATCAGCATATCTGAGTTGTGCATCATACACATGATCCATTCCGCCCTTGTTATCTCCTTTTTGCGGCCCGTGTACGCCAATTATATTTATGGGTGTGTTGGGTGCTGTAACCGTGGTAAACCTTGCCCAGAATGGTGTACGCGGTAAAAGAAATGCGTTTTGATTGTTTCGCAGCACACCCGAACCAGTCATTGCAAGCACTCTGTTGTTGTATATTATACTCATGCATTCAGCACGATTAATATTCAGTAAGGGAGCTCCTAAATAATTATACTGGTTCCCCATATTCAAATTATTTATGGCTGCATTGAGTGCATTAATCAGTTGCTGTACCGATAACGGACCTTGCCCGGTTGCATTCTGACCCTTACCCTGATTTCCGCTTTTGGGTTCGATAATGATAATCACATCAGCAGGTACGCCCTGATTACCGTTATTCCAAACCGGACTTCCGGTGATGAAGTTTGTCATGTAGTGCAGCGTAGTATTTCCCAAACCACAGTTGCGTGTTACATTGGATAATCTCCGGTTAAGCACCCGCGTGCTCATTTTATCAATATTCCAGCTTATCAGTTTTAGTGTAGGCATGGTTTTACATATTTTGTATTAGTTGAAAACAGCAGATGCCTTTATCAGAATGTCATTGTTACCGGAAAGTGATCACTTACCAGATTATACACTCTTAAAAGCGTAGCCAGGTGGTTCGGATAAAGCATATCTAAATTGTTTATCTGCCGGTTTCCTTGCGCTACTTGCCCTACGGTATTTTGCGCATTGGCAATCAGGTTATTTACATTTTGTGCAACAATGGCCGGAGGTACTAAATGATAAAGTGCTGTATCAAACGCATCACTCATATAGTTAAGCGGAGCGGCGTAATCATTGTCCACCTTCTTTCTTACCGAACTGTAAATAGCCGTAGGCACCGGTTGCTGCCGCATCGGATTAGGAATTAAGGTGGTGTAGTTGAGATTTCGGAGGTCAGTAAAACCATAGTTGTTTACCCGGCGCCGTTTTCCATTGTTAACTTCCTGAACAATTCTTTTCGAACTGGTACTGCAATTGTAATCACCCATAATTATTACACTTTCGGCCTGCTGAATGATTTCCGGCACAGTTGCCAGATAATCGGCATATTGCAGCGGACTGTCATATACGTCTTCTCCATTTTTGGTTGGGGCATGTATGCCTAAAATATTAATGGGAGTATGGGGAGGTGCTACCGTTGTGAAGCGCGTAAGAAAAGGTGTACGCGGATTCAGCCAGTGCAAATTGTTGTCCCTGACTGAGCGGGCAGCTGTATTATTAAGTGTAACCGTATTATAGATTACACCCACCGTTTCGCCCCGTGAAATGTTTTGCTGCGCAATGCTGGCATAATTATACTGCCCCTGAATATTTCTTGCAATCATTGCATTATTCATTGCGTTTAATAAACGCTGTTGCGTGCGCACGGCAGAGCCCGTGGCTGCCCGGCCTTTGCCCTGGCGGTTACTTATCATTTCGATAATGATAAATACATCAGCAGGTACTCCGTTAACACCGTTGTTCCATACTGATGAACCGGTTACAAAATTTACGATGTAGTCGAGCACAGTATTGCCCAAACCGCAATTCCTGACTACACTGGTAAGTCGTTTATTCACTTTTCCGCTGCCAATTTTTTGGATGTTCCAGCATATTACTTTCATGCAAAGGAAATTTTTGAAGGATGTGATAACAATTGCAACTGCGACGTGCGAAATATATTCAGGCGTAAAGAAAGGATGGCGTGATCTGTTGATAACCCGCCTTATTCCCGTATTTCTACGCATAAAAAAAGAGGCCGTCGGTAATGACAGCCTCTTTGCGGAACTACGTAAAGCAGGTATTTACAACCGTCTGTGTTTAATTTCATCCACCACCGCAGGGTCGAGCAGGGTAGAGGTATCGCCGATGTTTTCGAGCTCGCCTTCGGCAATTTTGCGCAGGATGCGGCGCATAATTTTTCCGCTTCGTGTTTTGGGCAGCCCGCTTACAAACTGAATTTTATCGGGTTTGGCAATGGCGCCGATTACACGGGTAACGGTTTGCAGAATATCTTGCCGGGTGAGGCTTTCGTCGGCTTCGTGGTTGCCGGTGTACACCACAAAGGCGTAAATGCCCTGCCCTTTTATATCGTGCGGGAAGCCTACAACGGCACTTTCTACCACACCGGCGTGCATGTTTATGGCATTTTCTACTTCGGCTGTGCCAATGCGGTGGCCGCTTACATTCAGCACATCGTCAACACGGCCTGTGATGCGGTACATGCCGTTTTCATCGCGCAGGGCACCGTCGCCGGTAAAGTAAAGGTTGGGATAGGTGGCAAAATAATTGGTGCGGCAGCGTTCATGATCGCCCCAGGTGGTGCGTATAATGGAGGGCCAGGGCTGGCGGATGCAGAGGTTGCCGCTCACGTTGTTGCCTTCAATAATGTTTCCGTGTTCGTCAACCAGCACCGGATCCACGCCGGGCAGGGGCAATGTGGCAAACGCGGCTTTGGCGGGCGTTACACCGGCCAGATTGGAAATGAGTACACCGCCCGTTTCGGTTTGCCACCACGTATCTACAATAGGACATTTCTCTTTGCCGATGTGTTTGAAATACCATTGCCAGGCTTCTTCGTTTATGGGTTCGCCCACCGTGCCCAGCACCCGCAGCGAACTCAGGTTTCGGCCCTCAATGGGTGCTGTGCCAAACCCCATCAGACTGCGAATGGCCGTAGGCGCGGTATAAAGCACATTCACGTTGTACTTCTCCACAATTTCCCAGAAACGGCCTGCATCGGGCCAGGTGGGCACCCCTTCAAACATGAGCGAAGTGGCCCCCGCACTCAGCGGCCCATATACAATGTAGCTGTGTCCGGTAATCCAGCCAATATCGGCCGTACAAAAATGTACATCGCCGGGCTTGTACTGAAACACATTTATAAACGTGTAGTTGGTATAAATCATATACCCGGCACAGCTATGCACCACACCTTTCGGTTTGCCTGTAGAGCCGCTGGTGTAGAGAATAAAAAGCGGGTCTTCGCTGTTCATTTCTTCGGCTTCAAACTCATGCAGGCCCAGCGTTTCCACTTTTCGTATTTCATCCTCCCACCACACATCGCGGCCTTTAATCATACTCACCGGTGTGCGTGTGCGGGTAAACACAATTACTTTCTTTACAAAGCTGCAGCCCACCAGTGCATCGTCAATTACACTTTTGAGCGGAATGTCTTTCGCTCCGCGGTAGGCACCATCGCAGGTAATAATATACTCGGCCTGTGCGTCAATCAAACGGTCGGCAATGCTTTGTGCACTGAAACCGCCGAAAATTACCGAATGTATTGCTCCCACTCGCGCGCAGGCCAGCACGGCCACAGCCAGCTCCGGAATCATGCCCATGTATATGCACACCCGGTCGCCCTTTTTCACGCCGTTGTTGCGCAGCACGTGTGCAAACTGGCATACTTTATCATGCAGTTGTTTATAGGTAAGCACACGGTGTGCTTCTTCGGGATTGTTCGGTTCCCAGATAATGGCGGGCTGGTTGCCTCTTTCGGTAAGATGCCGGTCGATGCAGTTTTCGGTGATGTTTAATTTACCGCCCAAAAACCAGCGCACATGCGGCTCGGCAAAATTCCAGTCGAGGGCAATGTCCCATTTCTTTCGCCATTGAAATTCAGACGCAATTTCGGCCCAGAATGCGGCAGGGTTTTCAGTGCTTTTTTTCCAGGCAGCATCGTATTCTGCCTGTGTGCGTATCTGGTAAGGGTAGTTCATTGTGAGCAGTATTGTTACGAAGCATACTTCGGATAAAAATATTCAAAATATATGATTAGCTTGTGACTGTAAATAAAAAACGGAAAGTAGTGCTATTCACGGCCGTATTTATTTTCTTTACTGCCTGCACAAAAACTACCACACAAGCTGTATGGGTACACAAGCCACATCGCAAAATCTCCGGCAGGTTATTACAGCCTCGTCTTTGGGCACGTTAATCGAGTGGTACGATTTTTACATTTTCGGCAGCCTGGCCGTGCTCATGGGCAAACACCTTTTCCCCACCGGGGCAGGCGCTTCGGCATTGATAAACACGCTGGCTATTTTTGCCGCCGGATTTATCGTGCGTCCGTTCGGTGCATTGGTGTTTGGCCGCCTGGGCGATCTGGTGGGGCGCAAATACACCTTTCTGCTTACGCTTGTGCTTATGGGCGGCTCTACGTTTGCCATTGGCATTATTCCCGGCTACGAAACCATTGGCTATGCGGCTCCCGTTCTTGTACTGATCATGCGTTTAATTCAGGGGCTGGCATTAGGCGGCGAATACGGTGGTGCGGCTACATACGTAAGTGAGCATGCTCCGGCACACCGGCGTGGTTTTTTTACAAGCTGGATTCAAACTACGGCCACACTCGGCTTGTTTCTTTCGCTGGGCGTAATTCTGCTCACTAAAAGTTTGCTGGGCGACGAAGCTTTTTCAGATTGGGGATGGCGGGTGCCGTTTCTGGTTTCCGTGCTGCTTGTGCTGGTATCCATATACATCCGCATGAAAATGAGCGAGTCGCCGGCGTTTACCAAACTCAAACAGGAAGGTAAAGTTTCTGCCAGTCCGCTCAAAGACAGTTTTTCAAAACGGAGCAATTTCAAAATGGTTTTGCTCGCCTTGTTTGGTGCGGTAATGGGGCAGGGAGTGGTGTGGTACACCGGACAGTTTTATGCACAAACATTTATTGAAACAGTGTGTAAAGTAAATTTCGAGCAAACCCGTACCATTTTGTTGTGGGCCATTTTATGTGCCACACCTTTTTTTATTGTGTTTGGTAGTTTGAGTGATAAGATCGGGCGGAAATGGATCATGATGGGCGGAATGTTTCTGGCTGTAATTTCATATCGCCCCATTTATTCTTTTTTCCTGAATGCCACCGGCGAAAATGCACTTACAGAAATTGTTTCGCCACCCACAGTTACACGCACTGCCTCATTTAACAAGGCCACCGGCGATTCGGTAATAACGGTTACCACACACACGATATACGCCAGCGGTATTGAAGTAAAGCAGGTGAGTAAGGAATTTGTGGCTGTTACATCTTCACATACTCCGCAAAAGCCCGAAATATTGATCTCCAAAACATTACCTGCAGGTACTTACGCACTGTTTATATTGCTCGTATTTGTACAAATTATTTTTGTCACCATGGTGTATGGTCCCATTGCCGCATTTCTGGTTGAACTCTTTCCGGTACAAATTCGTTATTCGTCCATGTCGCTGCCGTATCATATTGGTAACGGTGTGTTTGGCGGGTTGGTGCCATTTCTGAGTACGCTCATTGTATCGTTTACCAAAACACCCGAAAACCCCAACGGATCGCCACTTGCCGGCTTGTGGTACCCGATTGGGGTGGCCGCACTTTGCTTGCTTATCGGAATTGTTTTTCTCGACAATAAAAAACGCAACCACAGCCTCTAACGCAATCCGAAAAACTGAACGCATGAACACCGTTAAAAAACTTATCGGAGCAATTTTACTGCTGCTGGCTCCTGCATTGGTCTGGCTTATGACCGGGCAGGCAATGGATAAAATAAGCAAGGCGGCAGAAGGCACAGACCGCACCAATGTTTCGCTTCAGTGGGGCATTATCCTTTTCATTTTCATTCCCGTTTCAATCGGAATGATGATTTTTGGCTGGTATGCGTTGAAAGGGGAATATAACGAAGAAGTTGAACACTGAGGTGGCTGTTTACCGCACCAGTTCATCCATCAACCGTTGCAGCATAGCTTCAGTATCATTGCAAAAGCCCGGATGCGGCCTTGAGGTTTGTATGGCCGAACTCCTTACAGCGGTAAGCCAGCGGAAACGTGAAGCGGCATCTTCCTGTGCAATGGGGCCGCCGCTTTTCTGGCCGGTGGCCGTTGCGGCAATGGCGTTCAGATAGGCTTCAATTTCATGCACATCAGCATCAGGCGCGAGGCAACGAAGTTTTGCCGCATTAATGTGCCAGCTTACTTTCACACAACGCTGCTGCTTGCAAAGCAGAATAATGCCCACGTTCATGAACTCTTCACGTTCTACGCGCGGCACGTAGCGGATTACCGCGTATTCATACAACAGCTTTTCTTGCATCGTTTGCAGCGTTAATGAATACGTGTGCGTGTTCGAAACGGGTAAGCAGAAAATCAGCATACACGTTTCTGATTTCGGCGGGCGTTAATTCGCTGCCTTCCCACTCAAGCCAGTTGTCGGGAATGTGTTGCGGCAGCTGTTGCAGAAACGCGGGTGTAAGCAGCTGTTTTATCTCTTCGTCAGCCGCTTCAAGTGCCGAAGCCTGCGGCAGCAGCACATGGTCTTTGATCAGCGTAAATGCACTGCGGGCATGATTTTCCCAATTGCTCCAGCTGTGATGAAAGTACAGCGCCGCGCCGTGGTCGATGAGCCAGAGCTGTTTCTGCCACATCAGCATATTGGTATTGCGGAACGTGCGGTCGATATTGGTCAGAAATGCATCAAGCCACACAATTTTTGATGCCGTGTGTGCATCAATTTTCGTCACGGCCGGATCAAACGTTACTGCGCCCGAAAGAAAGTGCAGCGCCAGATTAGTGCCGTGGCTGTTGCGTAAAAGCTCCTGTATCTCCTCGTCGGCCTCGGTGCGCCCGAATGCTTCGTCGAGTTCGGCAAACACCAGCTCCGGCACACGAAGCCCGGCAGCACGTGCTATTTCGCCGCCAAGCAGCTCGGCTATCAGGGCCTTTGTGCCATGCCCCGCACCACGAAATTTCAGCACATACGTAAAGCCGTCGTCTGCCGCTGCCACTGCCGGCAATGAGCCGCCTTCGCGGAGCGGTGTAATGTAGCGGTTTACGTGAACGGTACGGATTGCGTGCCCCATGGCACTAAAAGTACACAACATTAATCAATGTTGAATTGTGCCCTGCCGCGTGTATTTTCAACGTAGTAAACCGCACATAGCAATACACCGGAAACATATGCGGTACATACCTTCGGGCAGGGCATGTGATTCACTTACGCACTCTCATTCAAACGCCCGATATTGCTGTCGAGTAAGGCCTTCAGCTCTTTTTCTGAAGGCATATAAAGCCGGTATTTGCTTGCAAACAGGTTTTCATTTTCGGCCAGTACCGAATATTTTACCACGGTTTCGTCTTTCTCCGTGCATAGTATGATGCCGATGGTTGGATTGTCATCATCGCCCTTTTTCAGGTCGTTATACATCCGCACATACATATCCATTTGCCCGATGGCTGCATGATTGAGCTTATCCATTTTCAAATCTACCAGTACAAAACATTTCAGGTAATAATTGTAAAACACCAGATCAATGTAAAAATCGCTGGTGTCGGTTACTATGTGCTGTTGCCGGGCTACAAAGGCAAATCCCTTTCCAAGCTCCATCATGAATTGCTGCAAATGACTGATTAATGCAGTTTCAAGATTCAGTTCGCTTAAAGCGGGTGTTTGGCTCAAACCCAGAAACTCAAATATGTACGGATCTTTTACAATACCCGCCGGCATGGCGGTTGCATCATCGGCCGTACTGATATACCGCGCCATGTAATTGGTTTGGATATTGCGCTGCAGCGTTCGGGTGTCCCAACTGTTGTCTGCAGCATGTGTCATATACAGCTGTCTTACTTTCGGGTCGTCTATCCGGCTTAACGTGCGATAATGCGTCCAGCTCAATTCATGACGCATCGCGTCACAATTTGGGAATGCCAGATAAAATTGCCTGATATTGCGCAAGTTAGACTCGTCAAATCCTTTTCCGAACTCAAGTGTAAGTTGTTTGCTGAGCTTATTTAATACCTGCTTCCCGTAGGCCGCCCGCGCTGCCCCCTTTAATTCATCTTCCACAATTAATTTCCCGATTTGCCAGTACAGTTTAAGTAACAGGGCATTGGTTTGCTGATACATACGGGCACGCGCAGTATGCACCAGTTCGCTGATCTGTTTGTAAAGTTGCTGGCCTTTAAGTTGCTTTTTCATGAGTAAATAAGATAGAGTGAATAAATAAACCGGCCGCGAACATATCACATAAAAAAACAACAGCCCGGAAATAAGTAATTATATCCGGGTGTTGTCAATTGTAAACGGTTAAACGGGTTTATGCCTGCCGCATTCAGGTATGGCCAGCATGAAATCCTGGTATCAAAATGCAAAGTGCTTATTGCGAGAGGTCGTCAATCTGATCAAATTTCAGATTGCTGTTGCCTTCTCCTTTTCCGGTAGTACGTTTCCGCCCCATCCAGATAAATGTTTCTCCGTTGTACCATCGCGTACGCTGATAGGTACGGGTAAGAATAGTGCCGGAATAGGGTACTTCTTCTTCATTTACGTAATAAGGCGAACTTACTTCGGTGAGTAAAACACCTTTGGCTTTCACCACATCGCGTGGCGGAGCTCCAAGTTTGGGCATGGATGCCCTTTGCAGATAAATGCCCTGATCTGATCCGTTTTTATGAACGGGTAAAAACGGAATCCAGTTTTCGGGAACGGAGGTGCCAAGCAAATAGCGCACGCCGGCTGTGGAGTCGGGAAGCGGTTCGGGTAAAATGCCTGTTTTATCAGCCGCTTCATCGCCGCTTATGCCTTTTCCGGTGGCATCGGGAATAATGTTTTCAATGGCCCACACCATGTTGGTCATTTCATCGCGCATGAAATTTACTTTTTCTACCGGCTCGCTTTCTAATGTTTGGCTCAGTGCGGCAGGCAGGAAAAACTGTTTGTTGTAATAGCCGGTATTTCCGCTATTGCTCAAATTAAACATGCTCCAACGTTCCCAGTTGTCTTCAGCCCCGTTGCCGGCAGCAGTGATCAGTGTCCGGTCTCCGAATACATCGGTAACCACAAGTCCTTTAATTTCACAAAGCCTGTTTACTTTCATCGGATAAGGAATCACACACCAGTCGTTGCCGTAAATAAGTCCGAGTTCGGCAAAAACGAGCATGAGCTGGTCGGTTGTGGTGGCATTGAGATTGCCGAAGTTCACCTGCCGGTCTTCAAATTCCCAGAAGCGCGGATTGGGCATACCCTTAAAGCTGGCCGCAGCAGGCAAAAACGAAAGCGTCTGATCTTTAAACTCCGGTTCCGGTTCGGGCGAAAGTGTAATACGCTCAGCGCCTGCCGCCAGATCAAACGAATACCAGTCGAGCAAACCTTCGCCGTAGCGTTTAGCTTCGAGCAGATATTGCCTCGAAGCCATGCGTGGCGCAGCCAGGTTGATATCATAACTCAGTTTTTGCGGATCCCAGGCATTGGGTGTGTTGCTGCCGGGCTGTGCATATTGCCGTGTAAACCACGCTGTAAGCTGAATTCCCAAAGTGGTAATCTCTGCTTCATCGGCTGCTGCTATTCCGGCTTTGGTAAGCAGTGTGCCATCGGCCACGGCGGCCAGCAACTTCTCGCCATCAATACCGCGCTTTTTAACAGCCTGATAAAAATTGCTTCCGTCGGTTTGCCCCCGGTAAGCCGCTTCATCGTTTTCCGGCAATGCAAAAGCCGTGCGGTATGCCGCTTCATAGGCTGCCCGCAAGGGAGCAGGATGCAAACGCAGAAAGTAGTGCCCCACCTGCACTTTCAGCGCCGTAGTAAACGGCACTTTTTCGCGTTCGGCAATTGTTTCGAGCGGCATCTCGTTGCTATAAATCTGCCCCTGCAGCCCTTTTATTGCAAAGCGGTCAATAGCTGTTTCATGCGTCAGCAGCCGCGCATCAATGGCCGATCCGGCATCTTCGGCTTCAAATTCGCCCATCTGCCACTGGCGCGTAAGCATCCACATGGCATCGCGCACCTCGGCACGCAGGCTGCGTGTAAAATCTTCGGTGCGGGCCCGTGGCTCCAAACGGTTGTAGGCAATAATCTGCGGCTCGCGGTATATGTAGCTGAGCAGTTCGGGCCGGGTACTGAAAATCTGATTGAGTTGTATGGGTTCCATCAGTTGCCGGGTTGTATGGTTGAAATTAATGCTGCATTGTTGTAGAACTGTGAAAACTCAGGCAGCATCAGCGCCATATCAAGCGAAATGGTGCTCTTGCCTGTGCTGAACTCTGAGAGTACGGCCGGAAGCAGTGTGCTTATTCCAGCACGGGTTTCCAGTTGATCAGGTTCTACCGCGCGGAGTTTGGCACGAGCCATCGTATCGAGCACCGATGAAACCAGATTATTCCATTTCCACTGTCCGTTCAGTTCGGGCGAAAGCGTGTAGAGCAGCGCCTGCGGAGGTGCACTGTCGGGCTGGTTGTAATGAAACGCAATGCCGGTTGTCTCTTCCTCGCGCGGCATCGATTCGGTCCATTCGTCAATCACAAGTCCGCACAACGTACCGGCCGGTGTGAAGTATTCGGTTTGTAACTGCATTACCGAAAGTGTGTCGTGTACAATACTTGTGCCTGCCGGAAATTCGCAGCCTAACCATGAGTCGTTTTCACGCCACGGAAGTTGCACCGGGCTCAGCGTGACGCCGCCGCTGCCGAGCGTTTCGTGCAGCGTAAATATCATTTGCAGTGTGTGCATCAACGGGCGTACCAATGCGGTGCCATGCAGCCATTCTTCGGCAGGCAGTGCAATTTGGCGTGTGCTGGTGGCATACGCCAGAAGCTGGCTGCGTGTGGCGTGCGCCTGCGCGGCTTCTTCCACATTGCGCAGTGTAAAGCGCGGCAGCAGGCAGTAATCGGCACCTAAAAACAGGCGGGCCATATCGGTATAGCCGGTAAGCTGCTGCTGAATGTTTGTCAGAGGATCGGCGGCAGTAGCTGCATACGCTTCAAATTTCTCTTTCAGCAATGCAAAGCGATTTAATACCGAATCGGTTTGTGCGGTAAGTTCGGCAAGCAGCGTATCACTGTAACCGTTGCTGCTCATCGGCCATGCGTGTACAAGTCCGGCGTCGGTAATAGCAGCAAGTGCATCACGCAGCGCATTAAGTGCCACGGCAGTTTCAAGATTCACAGCATTGGTGCGCGCGGCTTCCAGTTGACTGTGCAACGATTCAAGCACCGGAAGCATGGCCAGCACCCTCACACGAAGCTCATTCGTATCGCTCATGCCGGGATTGCCGGGCGCATCGCTTACTTCCTTCGATGCGGTGAGGTAATCTTTTGCCGTAGCCGGACGGGCTTTGGTAATAAGCTGGCGGATGTAATCGGCCAGCGGCATGATTTCGGCAAAACTTCGTACTGATAAATCGTTGCTTCCGCTTTGTGTAAAAGTGATTTCAGTAATGATGCTTTCGTCGAGATCTTTGCCGCGCAGAAAAGCAAACCGGATACGGCTTTCGAGTTCGGAGAAACTTGTGCTTTCGGCTTTGCTGCGAATGATATACACAAAATCAATCGCCTGCATATTCAGGTCGGCCAGTGTGATAATGCCGGTTATGGGTTGTGCGGCATCATCAATCAGTGTATTGCCATCTTTATCTATTGCCCGCACACTGCATCGTATCGTATCTGCATTTCCCAGCAACGATGCGGCCCAGTTATTGAGTCCGGGTTCAGTAGCCGCGCGAAGCGTGTAGGCAATGCCCGGCCAGGGATTGCCGCCGGGAAGCGGATCGGTATGCAGTATTACGCGATTGGTAAAACTCAGGTCGCTGCCGTGTGTGCTTTTAATTACGTCAATTTCAGGAGGCATACTTCCGCCCGAAACAGCCTGCACCACCGCCGCCGCCCGGTCGAAATTGCCCAACGCAAGCTGGTAGGCACTTTCCGAAAGCAGCAAATCATGCAACGCATCAAGTGAATTTTCGATGTTGTTTTTCTCTGCTTTCAATGCCGCAGTTTGTGCAGCACTCAGCGCCGGAAAATCACTTATTCCTTCCGGAAAGCTATCGGCGGTGTTCACTATTGATAGTCCGTTCACCACGGAGAAATCATCCGTTACTTCTTCCGGTTCGGCTATTCCCCTGCGCGGTACTTTGGTGCGCTTAATTGGGAATGCACTGCGTAATGCAGGTTTCAACTGGTTGAGAAAAACCGGATTCACTTCTTTGGTGCTCCAGTCGTGCATGCCCCGCTCAAACTGATAGCCGAGCAGTGCTTCAAGCGTTTGTCCGTTTCGTATTCCCTCAATCAGCATCATGGCTCTGCGCACACGTTCGCTGGAAAGATTTACCGAAAGTTTTTCGCGTTCGGCAGCGTTGGCGTGGGTAAGATAGCCGTTGCGCAGCAGTGTGGCGGCTGTGGCATGGTTCAGACTTGGCGCGTGTATGTAACCGCCACCGGCAGGCACCCGGTAGAGGTTGTTTTTGTTTTCCTGCATCTCCACCGGCAGCATACTCTCCGGAATTTTCACGCGCGAACTTCTGTCGGGCTTTACATTTTCCAGATAACCGTATGCGCCGATATATATTCCATTATCCGGGCGCTGGCTGCGCTGCTGCATTAAACGCATATCAAACAATCCGGTTTGCCACGCATCCAGACGGTAGGTTAGCAAATCAATATGTTCGGTGAGGGCGCGTTCGAGGCGGGCAGTGGGAAGGTTGCGCAGCACGCGCATGGCTTCTACCGTATCTGTAAAATTCCGCGCTATCTCAAACTGTATGCCTGTGGTAAACTGTGGCTGCTGCATAAATTGCAGGAGCGGAAGGGTTGACGTTTCGTTTTCAATAACCATACTTGCCGGCGCCCTGAATATTTCCCACGGCGAAAGATCGGGCGCGGTACTCATGTTGAGGAACGTACGCGAACGCAACAGTTCATCGGCACGTATGTTGTTGTTTGCCAGCAAACGGTTTATACTGAATTTCGCTTCGTGCAGCAGCGCATGATGCAACAACATAAACAAAAGCGTATCCGGCGCTTTGAGCCTTGCACCAAAATTGCGCGATTCAAGTTTATCGGTATCCCCCGCATTTTCAATCAGCCAGTCGATATAATTTACATTTCTCGCCTTGTCGTAAGGAACAATCAACTCCGTTTCCGAAAAAGGCGTGGAGTCGATGAGTTTTTTCGGATCAAGCCGTGTGTGATAGTGGCGGAAAATGAGTTGCAGCAGATGCGGAACTGGTTTGGTGGTGCCGTTGCTTCGTTCGCTTTCGTAACCCAGACTGCGAAGAAATGCGCGTGCGCTGCTTTGCTCAAACGCAGCCATAATTACATCAAACATATACTCTCCACCGAAACTAAACGCTTCAAGATTTTTCAGATAATCGAAACTATAGCCTACGCGTTGATGAAACTGAACGGAGCCCGGATGCAGCCCCAGCACACTCATCAGGTTTGCCCCCGGGTTGCCGGATTTACTGATGTGGGCCAGTTCGGGTAAAAACTGTTTCCAGTAGGCGGCCAGTTTTTTCAGTAAGAGGTGGGTCTGATTGGCAAAGACACTGTCGAAAGTAGGTTTAGGTGTACGCGGCCAGGTCCATTTCTCAAAATCACTGGTAAGCAGAATGCCGTAGGGTTGCCGGCCCACGCGCAATGCAGGCAAAGGGCCGCGACCGGTTACGTGGTTGCAGAACATTTCGCGCACATGGTCTTCCTGCGCATTGCTCAGTACTTCATTGAGCATGCTGTTCAGGTAATAGCCAATGGTTCCGGCATACAGCGCACGGTTCATCGCTAATGCTTCGGCGGTATCGGTTTGCCCGCTGCCCGATACATAGTGCAGGGTGCTGTGCGAAATACCCAGATAGTCGCAGAGCCGCTGCCCGTCGGTAATTTTGAGCGGATCGGTTTGTGCGGTGAAATTGGGTTCGCCGGTTTCGGTGAAATATCCCTTTTCCTCTAAAAAATCAACACTGTTAAAGCCTGATTCATCGCCGTCGGTGTTGTTGGTGGCGGCGCCCTGCTGCACCAGACTAAGTCCTTTTTTGGAGTAGTGATGATTGTTGAGCAGGTCTTCGAGCAGCTTAGGCGAATCAGTGTGATCGAAAGAATGTTTCAGACCAATTACAAGAAGCTGATCGAAGCCGGCGGTCACATCGGTTTGTGTAAGCGGAAGAATGAATCCGAGTCCTTGCTGCACGGCAGTTTCAAAATCAATCATCCACTTCATATCGTTGCCGTATTCCAGTCGGTTTTCGGCATTGCGCGAAATAGACGGATTTTCGTCGGTTGACATCGGCGAGGGTCCAAGCACAACCTGATCGTTGATCTGATTGCCGGTTTTTGAATGAATGAGTGCACCTGCGCGGAAGGTGGTCAGTACTAATCTATCCGGTAAAGTGCGGGTATGCGGAGCTTGTGTCCAGCTATCGGGTTTTACCAGTGTTTGTTCGGAAAATTCGAGTTCGGAGGTGGTGGCGGGAGCTGGTGTGGCGTTCCAGTTTTTGGGTTTTGTGCTTAACGCTACCCATGCACTTCGGTTGGAGCCAAAACGTTCGGCAAGCATGCGCCATGCTTCTTTTTTGGCGGTGTCGGATGCAGCATCAAACAGTGCTTTCCAGTAGGCTTGCCCGAATTCGTTTTCGCTGTCGGTAAGTGTTTTTTCATGCGTGTTTACTGCAATTTCATCAGGGAATACACGCACCCAGAGTTCGGCGGGGCGGAAACGTACTTCCACACGCAGCGGCAAGAGCAGAATGGGTAATGCGTCGTTCCATTCCTCGATCAGCTGCATGGGTGTTTTGTTCTGAAAAAGTGTGTTGAGCCATTGTGCAACGGCTTGTTCTTTTTCATGCAGCACGGATACTTTTTCTTTTACCTGCTGCTGTGAGGCGGCAAACTCATTGCGCTGATCGGGTTTGCGTGGTATTTCTGCGGTTTCACGTTCCAGTGTGCGCCGGATACTGTTTACCTCCTCCTGCAATTTTGTTTGCCGTGCAAGCAATTCATCGCGTTCATGCTGCAGTTGCTGCAGGTTTTGGCGGCATTCGTGCATGGCTGCTTCCAGCACAGGCAAACGCTGCCCGATTGCCTGAAACTGCGCTTCGAGTTTTTTCAAACTTTCGGTCAGCTTCCGGTGAAGTGTAGTGTCTGTTTCACTTTGCTGCAAACCGGCCTGTATTTCTTCCATCTTCTGCCTGAGCGCATCACGTTCTGCCGTAAGTTGTTTGATAAGAGTTTCCAACTTCGTGCAGTTTTCAATGGCATTGTTTGCACGGTTTACAGCATCGGCAGTTTCACGAAGTAGTTTTTCGGCTTCGCGCAAATTTTGCTGCAATTGTGCAATGCGCTGCTGCAACGCATTGTCTGAGGCAATTTCGCCGGCCAGTGCTTTGCGTTGGCTGCGTTCAAGCCGCAGCCTTTGTAACTGTGCGGCGTAAAGTGATGCGGCTGCTTCGTCGCGGTCAATGCGGGCTTTGCGCAGTGCGGCAAGTGTTTGAGTGTATTCGCTCATGGCAAAGAAAAAATCAGGCGTTAATATTTTCAAGCATTTCGCGGGCATGTACCGCAATCATCACCGGTTTCTGAAAGGTTAGCGCAGCCATATCGGCCGAATGCCTTCCCCACTGCGCCTGCTCGGCGGCTGTAAGCTGATTCCAGAACTGATCTTTTGGCCGTACCGAGGTATTGATAAATTCCTGCGGTGTACTGAAACTTTCCCACGAAAGATCATCCCACGTAACGGGTGTTTCAGGATCTTCATCCGGCTCAAACGTTACATCCATACCAAAACGCGGCTCTCCCGGCATTTGCTGAATGATGAAATACCACCCCCAGTCGTCGGCCGGTGTTTGCGGATCTTCATCGCCTTTTACCTGATCAATGTTCATGTCGAAACCAAAGAAGCGGATGTCAGGATCAATTTCGGCTCTGAAAATCGGGAAGCGGATTTCGGTTAGCATATCGGCTTCGGTTTGCACCTCTTTCACCACCGGCTCTTTCTGCGGATCGGGCGTGCCGTCGGCTTTCCGGGCAATATGAGCTTTCTGCGCATAAATAATTGTGTTCGGATATTTCTTGAGCAGTTCGCCGCGCACCACCAGCACAACCTGTTTGCCGGGCGGTCGTTGCGGATTACGGTGTGTGCCTAATGACGAGGTGGAATACCACTTGTCAAGCGGCGTAATGTCTTTGTAACGTTCACTCAGTTCTTCGGCGGTAAGTTCACTGTCGTCGGCAATAATGCCTTTTACATCCCAGAACTGTCTGAAATAACTTCCACGCTGATCGGTGGGATATTCGCGCCACAACAGTTCGCGCCCCATTTCGTGATTGAGCCCCACCATGTACGATTCAATAAATTCGGGATTAGTAATGAGCAGCGAAATAGTATTGGGCGGAATCAGTTTCAAATTGGGAAGAAAAAGTTCGGTGGATATATCGCGGAGTTTTTCATACATCGGATCATCAAAATCAGGATAGGCCATGGCAGGCACCAGATTTTCGGGGATAAGCAGCCAGCCGGGATTGAACGTGAAATTGATTTGCCCGGCCATCATTGCCGGATAGGCTTTGCGCGGGGCAAGCGCCTGTTTGAGTTTTGTTTCGGCATTGTTCAGGTTGAATGGCATGCGCAGTTTTTCCTTCGGTTCAATCTTTAATCGCTGATTGAGGTTGATGGCTGCTTTGCGGAAATTGGCCGCTTCAAGACTTTCTGCTGCATTGCCTGCAGCGGGTGTGTAAAGTGTGGTGGCATTTAGTTTCAGCGCATCAGCAGAAGCCGATGAACGTATTTCGGTTTGCGATACCGTAGTTCCTGCCGTTGCCACCGGTGCAGAAACGGTATTGTACATGGTGAGCGCAAAATCGGGGCGGGGAGGTGTGTCCTGCAACGTTTCAACGAGTGTGGCCGGTGTAGTAAGTTGCTGAGAAAGTGATGGTGTGTGTACCGGTTTATTATTGCGCAGCATAACGTAAACGATAATGGCAGCTACGGCCGCAATGCCGCATACAATCCACATCAGCAGGGTATTTATCAGCAGCCCGGTTACGAGCAGCACAAGCAATAGAATAAGCAGCAGCAGCCAGCCGTAGCGTTTCAGAAAAGCAGTGCCTGAAGGAGTTGCTGAATCCAGTTCTCCGGCTGTTTTTCGGTCGGTAAATAAATCGGGCGGTGTCTGGTGCGGAGGTGCTGCGCTTATTTTCCCTTCGTTCAGGTCATTCACTAATTGCAGGTTGCTGTAATCCGGTGCAACACGATTGATTTTGCGTGCTACAGCACCGCGCGGACGAAGCAAGCGTCTGAATGCGCCATTGACTACCGCAGGCGGCAGGGCACTTTCTTCAAGCTGATAGTGTAAGGTGGTGGGCGATCCTTTTACCTTTTTCATCACCGGCGAAAACACCGAAATGATTTCGGCCTGATTGAGTTTTACCGAAAACTGCTGATGCAGGTAATGTATGGCATTCATCATCAGCGCCGCCATGCGGATGCGTTTGTTGGCCTCCAGTATTTGTTTCACCTGCGCCCAGGCACGGGCCACATAATCTTCCTGCCCTTTCTGAATTACGCGCGTGCCAAAGCCCGAGGGCACACGGTTGCGCGGGTCGCGGTTGAGCTGATTGAGCCAGCCTGTTCCTGCGCGGCTAATCAGGTAACGCTGCGCATGGTTGGCGCCGTAAATGGGCGGACACACCACCGGGTCTGTTTCTTCGTCAGCAGCCAGCCGCAGGTTTTCAGGGAAGTTGAGTATGTCTTCGAGCTGTTTGAAAAATGGTTTGCCGGTATTAATGGCTTCTGGTTTGGATTTTGTTTGCGGCGATTTCAGCGCACCTTCCAGCCCAACGATGCGCTGATCGAGATCGGCCGGAAGAATTTGCCCGATGTCGGTGCCCGTGGTTACGCCAAAGCCGGGTTTGTTGCCGTCCATGTCGCGTATGCCCACACGCTTGTCAACCGGTCGCGGTTCAAGGAGTTTGACTAACGATTCAAAGTCTTCGTTTTCGCCGGTACGGAAAAACCACTCATGATAAAACGGAAACTCCACACCCGCCGAAGTGGCTGTCCACGAGGGTTGCTGCGAATCGGTGGCAGAAGGATCAGCACCCAGCCCGGCCAGCCGCCCGGTTTCAAATGCAGGCACCACAAATGCGCGGTAGGCTTTATTGGGTTTGAGTTTTCGCGGACTCATCAGCCGGCAGATAATTTTGTCGGCATTCGGATTGTTGGTATCGTGCAGCGAAAGCAGAAATTCTTCAAACTCATCGGGGTTGGCATAGCCGTCGTTGGTATGCACATGTCCCCAGGCCCAGTACTGATCGTTGGGCGGCAATGCGGCCGCATTTTTTACGGTTACCGTTGGCAGCGGAAGTTTTTGTGTATTCACTTCAAACTCGCTTTCGTCGGGATCGTTAGCCTGTTCAAGCACAAACAGCGCCAGCCACGGCCTTAGTTTATCGCCGTTGGCTTTGGCCGGTGTGTAACGCCAGATAAAATCTTCGTCGTAAAACTCGATAAAGGAAAGGTAGTTCGGCTCAAAATTCGTGATCCAGTTCAGTGGTTCGGTGCGCACAATCATGTGCGGATTGATACCGATAATATCGCCCGGACCAAGCAGCAGAAAATCTTTGTGTACAGTTGTCGTGTTCAGCAGCACATCAATGGGCACAGTGGCACGTTCCTGCACCGGCGAAGTACCCGAGCCCAGATGGTCAGTCTGGTTGATGTTTGCTGCAATACCCTTGCGCAACCACGCACTGAATGTATATTTTCCTACAGTAATGCTCATTGCTGTTTAGTTGAGTTCGTGAGATGCGGCCACCTGTATCTTGCCTTTCAGGCCGGGATTATCGGCAATCAGTTTATTCATCATCAGCATCGCTTCGGTTTGTGTGCGGGCGCTGAGACCGGGCTCAAACAAATTCAGATCGCTTACATTCACTACGTGATAATCAGGATCACTCACTTTCACTTCGGCTGGCGGTGTGCCCGGTTTCTTTTTGCTTACCGCATACTTGCTCTTTGAAATGGCTCCCGCTTTTGAAAACTGATTGAACAGTGGTTTGAACAGCGTGAACAGTCCGGCAAAAATGATCAGGTTCTTTTTGCGGTGTACATAACTCATTTCGTAATTCACTTCCTTATCGGTGCGGGCGCCGTGAAGAATGGAGTTTCCTGTACCAAACTTCAGACCGCTGCGCATACGTTCAAACGATTTGCGCGAAAGTTTGTCGCTGTCGTTCAGCTTCAGGAAATTCGACATCGCAAACTCTTCGCGTACTTCGCTCGGGGAACCACTGTGCGTAAGCTCGAATTTTTTATCGCCCGAAGGTTTTTTATTGCCAAACCTTTCAATTTCCACACCCAGCGGAACTACTTTCTGACTAACTTCAAGATTGCCGAAGGGGTGTATAATTATTTTTTCTTCGGGCAGTTCAATTTTGCGAAGCGTTACACTCTGGTTTGAGTTGGCCGGGAAAACCGAGCGCCAGTTGCGGTCGTCTTCAATTGCTTTTCGGGTAAGCGCAAACACATCTTCAAGCTCTTCGGGTTGTGCAGGCGCGTTATCGCCCCAGGTTACATCAAATCCAACGGTAATGTCGAAGAAGAGAATGGTAATAGAGGCTTCTCCTTCGGCATGCCAGGGCGTGGGGCCAGAGAGTGTGCATTGCACGCGCACGCCGCAAATGGTTGAACTGCCACATTTGAGTGCAAGCCCGGCGTAGATGGAGGCGATGAAATGAAACGGACTGAATTGCACCAGCAAATCGTAGCCTAACCAGCCCTGCAAACTGAATCCGCAGGCTTCGGCGTAAAGCTCCACTTTGGCGCCTGATTGTACGGTGTTTGATGTAATGGCAAAATACACCTGTGCATTCAGTCGCGGATTATCGCCCGAAAGCAGCGCGATCATTATGCGTTTCATTCCGGCCAGTTCGGCAGGCGCTTCTTTAAACGCCGGGTGAAAACCACCCACACTGATTACAAACATCGGATTATCGCCCCAGCCGATGCGCAGTGCCATATCGCCGCTAAGGGTGAAAATAAGCAGCGAAGAATCGAACAGGCTGGCATCAAACCAAAGCTCGCCCTTGTCGAAATCAATGCCGCCTGCAAAGTTCACCTGAAGTTTCAGAATGGGCGCGTCCTGCGTGGGCAATATGCAGCGAAGCACACCGATAATGCTGAACTGCGGCTGCGGAATATCGAGAATAATTCCTACCTCAAGCGAAATCAGCGTGGGTGTACCCCAGCCGAATTTTCCCATTGGTGCAATAATGAAATGCCCTTCGGCAATCGGGAAAATGGTTTTAAGGTCGCTGATAATTTTGTTGATGTTGGCTACTACATCCTGCGGAAAGAGAATGCTGGACACTGCACCCGTGCGCACGCCGTTTTTCAGCGCCTGTATATCGAGCGTGCGGTTGAGCGCCAGCAGGCCGCCCACGCCGTTGAGTGTAAAGCCGAAACCAAGCTGTATGGGCGTAAACTCGGCGGTAACCAGCACGAGCAGCGCAAAGCCGGGTTTGCCATCGGGCATTTTGGTGTTGATGATGGCAATGGCTTTAAGCGTAATCATACTCTGGAACGAAAGCTCCAGCGCACCGAAGTATTCGCCCTTGTCCCAGTTGAAATAAAGGAATCCGCCGCCTTTCACAGCGCCGGTGTTTATGGAAAGACCCACGCCGTTGGGCGGCTTAAAGCCTACGTCAAATTTCACCGGGCCAAAGTTTCCGCTATTGTCGTTGGGGAACGAAATTTTTGCCGTTACACCAAGATTTTGCACCACGGCCACCATCGGCCCGAGTTCGGCGCGTATATCGGCACCCACGCTTATCGGAATTTCGCCGCCCTGAAGTTTGGCCGCTATCGTAAGCCCTTCTATCGAAATGGGCCCCAGCGCAATGTGTGCAGGCAGCCGGATTTCGAGCGCACTGCTTCCGCCAAAATAAAACCCGCGTTCGCTCGAAATGCCCATCACTAAATCAAACTCCGCTTCGGCATACACACCGGCAAGCAGTTTGTTCAGAAAACCGTCGCCTTTGGTGGCATCAATCACCACTTTCAAATCTTCGAGCAACACTTCAAACAAATAGGTGCCGCTTGCCGCCGAACCGTTCCAGGTTACTTTGCTTCCGGTGGTGAGCTGGAGTTTACCCATTTCCAGCCTGCTTGCTCCGGCCTCACCGAAAAGCAGAACAGGCTGCGGCGGGTTTTGCTTTTGCACGATAAATTTCAACTTCACTTCGCCACCCAATCCGGCCAGCGATTCGGGCGGTTTAAAACCCACTGTACCGTCGGGCTGAAAAAACAGCCCTGTGTTGCGTGGCGTATCAAGTCCAAGTTCCATTTCCATGCGCATGATATCGCCAAGCGGAATGGAAATTACACCAGTAGAAATATGACTTTTCAAACGAATGAGTAAGCCGTGCGGTGTGACATCGGTTTTGGGAACCGCTTCCAGCACCACCAGGTCCAGTCGTTTGGGAGTTGAACTATCATCGTAAAGCACAGGAAGACCAAGCCGGAGCAGCACACCTTCGAGCCGCGAAAACAACTTAGCACCATCAAATCCCGGTTTGCCCCAGTCGTATATTTCATTTACAGCTTGTGCCGGATTACTGAACCACGTACCGATACGGTCAAAACGATAGCTGTAATTTTCATATTCATCAGGCTGATCTTCGTGATGTGTTTCCCGGTCAAGCAAGCCAAAGAGTTCGAGTCCTTCGTTTACGCCTTTGGTATTTTCAATGTAGCGGAACAATAAATAATTCAGAATCCTTTTGGCAATTTCATCGCCCGAAAGTGAGGAATTGAAATTATGTGCCTGATTGCCCAGCGTATTAAATCCGTTTACAATAGTTACAATTTCTTCTATTGCATGGATGGTAGGCTCGGCCACCGCGCCGTAATTTTCGGCGGCAAGTGCTGCAATAATTTGCCCGGTATGGTTTATGAGTTGCCCGATAGACGACACCGTTCCCGTAGCAGCGCCGCGTATTGTGTTGGCCTGACTGGTGGTAAGTGTAATGCCGAGGCGTGCAAAAAAAGCCTGTGTAGAATCAGATGCGGAAAGATCATCCTGAAGCGGCTTCAGAATTTTGGTTACTTCCTGCACAAGTGTTTGCAGCGTTCCGTTGCTCATTGGCTTATTTTTTTGACAAATGCAATCATTTCTTCGGCAGTGCGGTGTTGGGTAAGCATTTGCCTGATTACGGTGCCTTCCTGTGTAATGATTTCGCGGAGTTGATTGCTGCCGTGTGCCAGCAGTGCGGTTTCCATGCGGCTGAGCAGGGTTTCAATTTGCACATTGGCTATTTCCGACGGAAATACAGGCTGATCGCCTTTGAGGTGATTAAGCAGCGACACAAAAAATGCTGGGCCTTTATTGCGGTGCCACGCCACGGTAACCGGCCTTACATTGCGCACCAGATAGCCTATTTCGCGGCGTATATGCGCGAAATGCTGATAAAGCCGTTCGCCTTTTTCATTGGCTCTGAATGCCTCGCGTAATTCGTTCAGCCGGTCCATCTGCTGCGCATCAGGCGCGGCCGGCGATTCGAAAACCGGTGCCGGTACACTACGCAAAACAGCACCACCCGAACCGCCGCCCGAAGCGTTTGGGGCAGGAGTAAGGCCGCTGCCATCAGTGGCTCCGCTGCTGCCGTGGCTGGTGCCGCCATCGGTAGGTATGCAAATTCCCAACTGATCGAGTATGGGCACAATGTGACAGGCAGCCACAATATCAGCAGCCGATGCGGGAGAAATTAACTGGCCGTTTGACCCTGCCCAGGTAATTGTTCCTCTTACATCACTGCCCCAGCTTATCATGCCCACCGCCCGGCCCTGCGCATCCACCACAATTGAACCCGAATCTCCGTGCTCGCTGAAACGTGCGGTATTCTTACAATTCAATCCGTTGGGCGTAGAAGTGGTATCGAAATCAATCACAATTACATTAAAACCAAATTGAGGGAAAGAAGAAAAACTGTTTCCAAACACATTCATCAGCCTTACCGGGTCAAAAAGTATTGTAGCATTCACGGCTCGTATTATGCCTTTGGTTTTACCCGTTGTGCGGCCTACTTTGTAAACCGTCTGATTGGCCGGCGATGCAAATACACTTGGATCGTTGCTGATGTCTCTTACATCTTTTATCATGTCTGACGGCGTAGCCGAACCGGGATGTGTAAGCTGAAGCCCTTCAATTACACCCGGCGATACACGTATATCGTCTGAAGTACATGTGGTTCCGAGACATTTACAATCAATATCCACACGGGCGGTTGCACAGTCTATAAATGTGTTGATAGCGGGAGGATTTGTTCCCGAAAGAGGCGTATGCGACACATTTTCAAAAATGCCCCGGGGCTGAATACGCCCAAGCGTTTTGCTCTTCGAAGTAATTGCATTTAGTGCAGGATTACCCGGAGCCTGGGGCATATCCGGCGCAAACGGATGATAGGCATTATCGCTATCTGTACTTCCCGGCGACCAGAGTACATGTTTGTTGGAAAGCACATATACATTTTCGCGGCTGCTGTCTTGCCTTCGTTTTACAATACAGCCAAGTGTGCCGAACGAAAAAAGTGAACCCCCAATTACTTTAGTCGCAAGCTGTATGCCGCCTCGTATGCCTCCCGGTGTTGATACATAATCATTCACATCGTCACAAATCAGCGGAACGGTTAATGCACACTGATGTATATCCAACAGATAACCTTCGAAATATTTCGGAATAAATTCGTCTGTTTTGAGTTCTTCCTTTGCTTTTTTCTGTGTTACATATACCAGAATAGCAATATCATTTTTATACTCGCCTTTTGTATGTTTCTGTCCAAATCCTACACCCAGCACACCCTGATATGTATTTTTCAAATATGTACAGGCCCGCTGATAGGCAGCTAGAAAAGCAGGTTGATCGGCAAGTATTTCTGCATTGGTTTTAATTGTATCGGCCATGTGCAGGTGTTTTTTTAAAGAGTAAGGGCATTAAAAATTTCGTCCACCGTATTTCGCTGGTCAATCGCATTCAGAATAGTTGGCCCCAGCTTCTCCAGATCGGTTTTTAGTGCATGGCTTCCCTGTTCAAGCAGTACGGCATACATTTTTTCGGCCAGCGAGGCAAGCGAAATTCCGTTGATTTGCACGGGAATGGAAGGCTCGCTTTCGTTCAGCGCATTGAGAATGCTGTTTACAAACGCCGGCCCTTTATTGCGTTGCCACACTACGGTTACCGGGCGGCAGTGGTTTACTAAATGCAGTACTTCCTGTTTATGCGTGTTCAGCGCAGTATAAAGTGCACTCGTAAACGGATGTGCTTCGGCACGTTCTTTCCATTCGGCCAGCTTTTCTTCAAAAGGCGAGGGAGCCACTTCCGCTTCGCCCGAACTGCCGGAGGCCGGTTTTATTTTGTAACGTATTTCAAAATTGATGTTCAGCTCGTTGTGTACTACATCCATCACATCGTCGAAATGATTGGCGTAGCCGTATAGCGTAAACGGCGCACAGTCTGCGGGAAGCGGAGGTATTCCGGGAGGTGTTGTTGAAACCGGTAAACTATTGCATTCAGGGTTTGCAGTATTGGGCAAAGGAGTATCAGAAGAAAATATCAACCCAACAGCCATATTATCTCTGTTTACCAGCAATGAACCTGAATCGCCGTGATCCACAAACCTGCTGTAATGTGTGGGTATGTTTATTCCTGATGGCCATTGTGTTCCTAATGGCCATTGACTCTGAGGAGTCATCGGAATCATTTTATTACAGGCATTCGTTCCGGCTGTTCTTATTTTAAGCTGGCCGGTTAACTCAATTTTAAATAAATTATCAGGCCCGGGTGTCACAGTCGGATCGGACAGTAGTTCGGCTGGTAAACAAATTCTTATGCTGGCATTTTCGGAAACCACATAGCCTTTGCTGGGACCCGATGTGGCTCCTACAAAATATACATCATCGCCGGTATGGGCTCTTGTGGTACCTTGCACACCATTCCAGTTTATTGGTGATACTTCACTGAGCCGGTATATTTCTTCTTCATACGGTACACCACAACAATTGCTGCAACTGCGCTTTATTTGAAATACACCTACATCGGCTTTAGACGTGATTTTTCCTCCCAACACTTTTCCAATCACATTCGTATCATTATTTGGATCGGGGAGAGGATCATAACCACTTATATCTGAACCAATGGGAGGAATATTATTAATAGCGGTTGGGTGAAAAATTCTTGATTCGTCATTAATCGTAACCCCGCTTCGGGCGGCAAACAATACATGCCAGTTGGTTAAAGCCAGCGTGCTACAAGCGCAAGTATCATTATTTTTTCCAAGTACCCCTAACGTGCCAACTAGATAACTTCCCGGTATTCGTTCATAGCCATTCGATATTTGAATACCGCCTTTTACCTTCTCTAATTTTTCACTTATGTTGCATGGTGTTGAGGTCGCAAGTACAACTTCCTGTATTTGATGCACATCTGTTTTTACGCCTCCAATTATTGCAGGTATATATTGTTTTTTGCAGAGTAACGATAAAGGCAGCTTTTTATCTACATACACATGAAAACATCTTTCCCAAAGCATTATTCCGCGCGTTATTTTCAATCCCACACTCACATGCTTCACACCTTCAATGGCAAGCAGTTCCTGTCTTATTCCATCATCGAGCAGGTTGTTTAAATAGGCAGCCTGTTCGGCATTCTCTTCCGGGGTGAAACTTGTTTTCATTGCTTCTTTATTTTTCATTTACTGCAAGCAGTTCAATATTCATACACTGTAAAACCGGCAATATGGGTGAGGCAAGGGCATAGCCGTTGCTGCTTATTCCCCACAACTGCCCCACGGCCTTACCTGTTGCATTGGTTACAATTGCGCCCGAATCGCCTTTTACTGAAAATGCAGTGTGGTTTACGGGTTTAATGAGCAGTTGATGGGTGGCGGTAAACAACCTGTGCAACGGTTTTGCCAGTTCCTGATAGTCGTGGTCAACTACAAGCCCTTGGGTGTGTCCGCTCCGGCCGCCGGTTTTATACACGCTTTCGCCCGCGCTTACCTGAGCGGTGTGCAGGGCGTGTGCGGGCAATTGCGGTGCATTGTTTTCTACCACCGCACAGTCCACATGAATGTGGCGTCCGCCATAGTTTACCGCGCCTAATTTTCGGCAAATTAACTCACCGGTGGCAGTTTGGCCGGCATGTGTAAATGTGGCTTGCTGCTGTGTATGTGCGGCTTCTTCGCCAAACAAATGGCTGCAGGTAAGCACCACACACTGCCCGTTGTGTAAAAACCGTGCCTGTGTGCCTGTGGCTGTTTGCCGTGTATGAATAAGCTGTACCGTATTGCCGGCCTGCACACCTGCGCTGTATGCAAAACCGGGCATTTCAATTACGTCGGTGTCAAAATCCAGCACACGGGGCGGTATGCGTTGCCACAAGTGAAGTGTATGCCGCGCCAGTTTGCGGCGCACATACACACGCATACATACGCGCGGCGTAAGCTGGCCGTTCACTTCCTTCAGCCCCACGCCCACAGCCGTTACGCCCGCAAAACCTTGCAGCTTTTCGCGTACTTCGCTGGCGGTAATCAATGGCAATAAGTTTTCCATGGCGGAAAGCTTTTGTTTTGATTCCGAAGAAATGACGGGGAATTTCGCCGGTAATGAAAAAAACAGGAAATGTGAGCGGAACAAATGTAGAAGAGCAGACCCGCCAAACCAATTTCCGGAAGGTTATCTTATCAACAGATTTTGTTTACGCGGTGATGGGAAATGAGAGGTAAGACGGATATTTTTACCCATGCAAAATGTGACTGATGTTTTGAAATAGCTGTATTTATTGCGTTTTTTGGGTTTGGGGGTGTTTGGAGGTAGAATGTGATACAAAATTCAGCGCAGCCGTTCAATCAGCCACAATATTCTCACTACCCAAAACGCTACCGGCAAGCAGCCCGAATTATCCGCGTAGCTGATTTAGCGAAGGCGTCATACGGGCTTCGCCGGGTGTGACTAAATAGCCCGAATCGGGTTCGTTTACCTCTGCAACAGGGTTTGTATATTCCGACATAACTAAAGAGTATTGTTATTTGCTTGCTTCTTCTACAATAGCTATTTCTTCGGGAGTGAGTTCGTAGAGTTGGTAAACGATTTCGTTAATACGGTTTTCGAAGTAATTTTTTTTTGAATTAAGTTGATTTAGTTTTGAAGGTAGTTTGCTTTCGCTAATTTCAGAATTTAGAATTATGATTTGCTCAACAAACTTTATTATTTCATTATATGCACCAGATTCTATTTTATTGTCAATATTAATCTTCTTAATGGGAATAGCTTCAATCTCTGATTTTTTGATTTTTGGGAAAATTGTTTTGAAGTCTGAATTTGTTTTTAACCAGACCCATCTTCCCAAATTACTATTAATAATTCCAAGCAGGTATTTAAGAGAGTAATTACTATCTGCAATAATGTTGTAAATGGTATTTAGAGTATAATATTCTTTATCGTCATAGGTTGCAATGGGATATTTACCAATCTGACGTACGAGGATTTTAGGATTTAAAAAATACTTTTCATCACGTTTACGATGCAACCAGCTACCATATCTAACAAAATTTCCTTTTGATTTGAGACAGTAAGTATTTATATCTTTTCCGTCAATGACTTTTTTCCATGTTTTATCATGGGCTTTAGTTGATAAAAAGTCTTCTTTTTTACTTGTTCCATGACTTCCTCCTAATTGAATGCCGATGCAAGTATCTGTAATATCTCCAAGATTTACGGATAGCTTATTTATTTTCTCAATTAGTCCATCTGAAAAGTCATTAAGTACGAGGTTGAATTTATAATTATTACTATTTAAGAACTTTTCTGATGGGATTGTGAGGTTATGTTCACCTTCAATTTCAACCAAGCTATTTTTAGGCGGCTTACGATTTTCAATCGCAATTATAACCGTTTCAACTTGTGCATTTTCAAATACTCTATTTTTGAAAACACGAATTGTTTTCAATGAATAATTTTCTAAAATAATTTGACGGATTTTAGTTGCGTTTTCATTTACAAGTATTGTATTTGGAATAATAAAACTAAATAACCCCCCTTTATTCAGCAGAGATAATGCCCTTTCACAAAAGAAAACATATAGATCATACTTACCTCCATATGATTTGTAATTATTAGAAATATACATTTTAATTATTTGGTCAAACGTTTCTCTTCCTAATACATACGGAGGATTTCCGATTACGTTATCAAAGCCCCCTTGCTTAAATACTTCGGGAAAACCTTTCTGCCAGTTAAATGGTTTTATTTTTTTTTCCTCTCCAAAATCCAATTGCGTTTCGTAAAAGTCGGTATCAATTAAACTATTCCCGCTCTTAATATTATCATCCAATGTAGGCAATACCCGCTCATTAAAAAACTTTAGCTGATTGTTAATGGAAGCCTGAGTTTCGCCCTCCATACACTTTAAGAGTAAAGAGAGTTTTGTAACCTCTACGGCATTCACGTCTATATCAACACCATAAATATTATTCAGCAGAATTTGTTTTTTGAGTTCGGTGGTTAGGTTGCCGTCTGGTGTAAGCGGATTGTCTTTTTTACCCTTGCCGGGTTTGCCGTTGTTGGTGTAATAGTCTTTATGCCAGTCGAGCAGAAACTGATATGCACCGATAAGGAAACTACCGCTACCGCAAGCCGGGTCAACAATTTTGAGTTTGGCAACGTCTTTAGGCGTTTTGCCCTCTACCAATTTGCCAACGGTGTTTTTTACAATGTAATCAACCACATACTGAGGGGTATAGTAAACGCCTCCGGCTTTGCGTACTTCGGGCTTTTCCTCAATTTTGGCTTTGTGGTTTTTGTCGAGCTTTATTTGCTTACCCAAAAACTGCTCATAGGCACTGCCCAAAATTTCAACAGACAGTACAGAAAACTCATAGGGGCAAATGGGGTAATACAGTTCGCTGATAATTGTTTTCAGCGTTTTGTTATCAATGCGCAGCTGTTTGCTGATTTTATCTTTTTTGAAATCAAACAGCCCCGAATTATACTTTTCATCCGCCGCCCTGAACAAATCGAAAAGGTTCTGGTAAAAATCGCCGCCTTTCAGCGTATTGAGCAAATTACCGTAAGGCTCTACGCTGCGGTCTTCGGCAATACGCAGAAAGATAACACGGTCGAGGGTTTGCTGTATGGCAAAGTTTATTTCGTCTTCGTCTAACTCTTTGTTGTTTACACTTATGGAAGCGGCAAGGTAAGTGCGCCAGCTGTCAAGCGATTCGAGGAAATCCTTATCAACGGTGGCTGTTCCTTTTTTCTGTGTGCCGCTTTGTACATAGGTATCAAAGCTTCCTTTGAGAACACGTTCTTTAGAAAACGTGTTCCAGATAAAATCAAATTCTGCAAGGTATTCGCGGAACGTAAGGTATTTTATGCGGGCAACAGCTGCTTTGTCGGTAGGCTTTGGCTTTTTGGTACAATCGTAAATAGCAAACTCTTCGAAATCGGTAATTATGCTGATCGGGAGTTTTGCACTCCACCCGTAACGTCTGACCTGATACGCGGGCTGTATTTCTTCTTTTACGGCTACGCTTGGTTTCTTTGCCTCCACAAAGAACAGGCGTTTACCACCAACCAGCCTGAAAGAATAATCGGGTGCTTTGGTAGCTTTCCCTATTTTTATTTTGTCTTCGTGTATTACTTCACGGTAAGCCTCAGCATAGCCTTCTGCATTATCCACGTCCCAGCCTAACGCCTTAAAAAAAGGGTCAATAAAATCGCGGCGGGTTAATGTTTCGTTGTACTCCGCTTTTTTGTACGAGGCAAACTGTTCCTCAAAGCGTTCTACAAGTGCTGCAATGGTTTTGTATGCAGTTTCTTTCGTTACCATAATTCGAATATGGTGATAAATAATAAAATGTTTTATTTACCGATACAAAATTTCCCGAAGATATTCCCCAGCAAATCATCCGACGTAATTTGCTGTCCGGTAATTTCGCCGAGATAGAGCAGTGCTTCGCGGATATCCTGCGCCAGCAGGTCGCCGGGAATTTGCATGCCCATGCCGTTAATGATGCGTTCAATGGCGCTGTTGGTGCGGCGCAGGGCATCGGCGTGGCGGGCGTTGGTAACAATGGTTTCGGTAATGTTTACGGTGCGGCTGTCGAACAGGCTTACCAGCTTTTGCCGCAAATCGTCGATACCGTATTTTTCTTTGGCCGAAATAAACAGCGTATCGAACTCCACAAACTCGCGCTGTGCGGTGGCAATGTCTTCCTTGTCTATTTTATTGCCCACCACCAGCAGTTGTGCCCCGCTGAGGTGGCTTTTCACTTCGTTGAGCGCGGGCACAAGTGCGGCGCGGGTCATTTCGTGTACATCAAACAAATACACCACAATGGCCGACTGCCTGATCTGCTCAAACGCGCGCGATACGCCGATGCTTTCAATGGTATCGGTGGTGCTGCGCAGTCCGGCGGTATCAATGAAACGGAAGAGCACACCGTCTATGGTTATTTCGTCTTCAATGGTATCGCGCGTGGTGCCGGGAATATCGCTTACAATGGCGCGTTCTTCTTCGAGCAGGGCGTTGAGCAGGGTGCTTTTGCCGGCGTTGGGTTTGCCCACAATGGCTACGGGAATACCGTTTTTAATTACGTTGCCCACCTCAAACGAGTCGATGAGGCGCTGAATGAGGCGTTGAATTTTCCAGAGCAGCTGGCGGAGCTCATCGCGGTTGGCAAACTCCACATCTTCCTCACTGAAATCGAGTTCGAGTTCAATGAGTGAGGCAAAGTTCATCAGCTCCTCGCGCAGAATCTGAATTTTGGTTGAAAAGCCGCCGCGCATTTGCTGCATGGCTACCTGATGTGCCGCGCCCGATTGTGAGGCAATAAGGTCGGCCACGGCTTCGGCCTGTGAGAGATCGAACTTGCCGTTGAGGAATGCGCGCAGGGTAAACTCGCCCGGCTGTGCGGCGCGGCAGCCGTGGCGGTAAAGCAGCTGCAACAACTGCTGCTGAATAAACACCGAGCCGTGGCACGAAATTTCCACACTGTCCTCGCCGGTGTACGAGTGCGGGTTTTTGAAAATGGTCACCAGCACCTCGTCGAGCATAATTTCCTCGCCGGCTTTTCCCTCCACAATGGTGCCGAAATGGGCGGTGTGGCCCGGTTTGCTGCGCAGCATTTTGGGTTTTCCGCTGCGGCTGCGAAACACGCTTTCCACCACATCAAACGCCTGCGGCCCTGAAATGCGGATAACCGCAATGGCAGCGGTGCCGTGTGCGGTGGCTAATGCGGCAATGGTGTCGGTATTGGGAGGTACATACATATAGGCCAAAGGTACAACGAAATAAAATGCGGCCGGGCTTAACGGCCTTTGGCGCGTGTAGTGCGCGGGGCTGCCTTAACCGCTTTGGCGGGCGTTTTGGCCGGGGCTTTTTTGCCGGCAGCGGCTTTGTTTTCCTGCGCTGCTGCTTTTGCGGCTTCTTTCTTTGCCGCTTTGGCGGCCAGTTTGACGGCGGCAATTTCGGTATCCAGATGCAGGCGGAATTTCACCATTTCGGTGATGAGTTTTTTGGGCAGCGGTTTGCCCAGCGGAAACTGCACGGCACCTTTTGAAAACGTGTAGGCACCCAGCAATTCCTTAAACGCCTCAATGCCTGTGCCGGTGGGATAAAAACCAATGTGCCGTTCGTAACCCGCAAAGTAAACCAGCACGCTGTGCTGCTTGTAGCCGGGCATACCGTAGCTGATTACCTCTTCGGCGTTGGGTGCGGCCTTGCGGATAATGGCGCGTAGTTCTTCAAGCTGTTTTCGGGTGGAGGCGGGGAAACTGCGGATGTATTCGTTTACGGTGGCCGGTTTTTTCATGGGGCTAATGTAATTACTTTAAGCCTGAACAATATGGAACACAGCAGGTATTTTGCATAGCCCTGATTGTAGTGGATACGGCCTTTTTCAGGCCGTAGGAACGGAAAGCAGGAACGAACGGTAATTTAATGAGCCTGCAGGTTCGCTCCCCTCTTTTTTTGTAACCGCACGGGATTTATTTTAATCAATACATTTGAATGATGAACGCACCCGAAATTAAGCACGTGCCGGAAAAACTGCTGGCCGGCTGCCTGATTGAAATGAGCTATGCGGCCGATAAAACGCCGCTTTTGTTCCGCACGTTTATGCCGCACCGCCACGCCATTGCGCATAAAACGGATGCGCATATTTTTCTTGTAAACATATTGCCCGGGCAGTTGCAGCCCACCGGACTTACACCTGAAACCCGTTTTGAGAAATGCGGCGGGGTAGAAGTAAGCGCCAAAGGCGAACTGCCCGAAGGGCTTACGTACTTTACCCTGCCGGGCGGGCATTATGCCGTGTTTATACACAAAGGACCGGCAGCGGCGTTTATGGGTACGTTCCACTTTATTTTCAACACCTGGCTGCCCGCTTCGGTGTGGGAATACGATGTGACACGGCACCGCTTTGAGCGTATTCCGCCCGGCTACAAGCCGGATGATGCGGATGCGCAGGAGGAAATATGGATTCCGGTGAAAGCGCGGTAACAAGTATTCACAATTAAATTTTGCCGCCCCGCTTTTTCGTTGCGACCTTGCATCCGCTAATTTCATTCACACATGACCACACCCGCTGAAACCCACCTGCTTGAAACCATCCGTTTTGAATTTGCCCGCATGAAACAACTGGCCGAAAAGGCGCTTGAGCAGGTGAGCGACGAAGGTTTTACAGTTATTCCGTTTGCCGACGGAAACAGCTGCGCCATTGTGGTGCAGCACATGGCCGGCAACCTGCGCTCACGCTGGACCGATTTTCTGACCAGCGACGGCGAGAAAGACTGGCGCAACCGCGATGCCGAATTTGAAGCGCAACCCTTATCGCGCACCGAACTTATGCAGCAATGGGAAACCGGCTGGCAGGCGCTGTTTCAGGCGCTCGACACGGTTACGCCTGCGCACCTGATGCAACACATTTTTATTCGCAAAGAACCGCTTACCGTGCTGCAGGCTTTGCAGCGGCAGGTGGCGCATTACAGCTATCACGCAGGACAAATTGTGCTGCTGGCGCGTTTTCAGGCGGGTAAAAACTGGCAAAGCCTTTCTATTCCGCGTGGTAAGTCGGTTGGGTTTGGAGGCAATTACCTGAAAGGCTGACGGCCTGCCGGTTAAGCTTTTTACGCCAGTTTCGCATTACAAGCGGGGCATGCAGTTGAAGTGCATTTTATTTGCAGCCAGTTAAAAAAACAGGTTGTTTTTTTGCTTTGATGGTTTCATAATCATTGTTTTTCTGTATAATCGCTTCAATGATTTCTGCCGCCCCTGTTGCAAAAAATAAACCACCGTCGGCCAAGCGGACTGTCTTTTTCAGGCAAGTCTTTCCGCTTGCGAATTGCGCTTTCCTGCTCCTGCTTTTCGCGCTTATACTTTCACCTCTAAAATCATCCGCCCAAACCTACCCCGTACAACTCAACGTACAACTTCAACCACCCTTTTCGGGCTACCTGCCCGACTA